>NZ_FOIF01000015.1 GCF_900111575.1 Anaerobranca gottschalkii DSM 13577
CCTAAAAGGGCACCTTTTATCAGGTGCCCTTCAGTTTTTAGACAAAGTCATTTTTTAAAAGGCTGTAGTAATTAAACATTCTACAAAGTTTTGCGTCGAGATTTAAGGCTTCTATCTAAAAGGAAGAAGGGTACCGCTCTAATTCGCCGTCCATGGCTCAATAGAGCTTTCGGAACGTCCTGTTCCTCACCCCTTCTTCCTTTTATCTAATCAGCTCTTAAATCTATCTCCTCAACTTAATCGTATCTTTGTTTAATTACCACAGCTGATGATGACTTTGTCTATAGTTTGTCTTCAGTCTGAGGGCACCTTTTATTAGGTGCCCTTCAGTTTGCTTTAGTTTTTGAATAGAGATATTCATTTAACCCTTTTGCCACTAATATTGCCAATACCCCACCTATCAATGCAGTATAAAGCTGAGGGAGGGATAGGGCTTGAACTATAGGTGGAGGAACTTGAGGTATAAGCAATGGAACAACATACCTAATAGATAAGGCAAGAAAAAGGAACTTCCCAAAGGCAGCAAGTAAAATTCCTAAGAAGTTGGAAAAATAGCCTTGAAGATTATTAGATATAAAATAATAAATTGTTACCATGAAGATATTCCCTACCATTATAAAGGGTACTACAGGAAATAGTGGCATTATGCCAAAGGAAAAGGCAATTAAAGGTGTTAATGATCCAACTATTATAGCTGATGTCACACCAACCAACATTGTACTTAAGAATAACACAAAATTTACCAGAGGACCGACTACTGGTTGTGCAAAGGTTCTAAAATAGATTTGAAAAACTAATGCTAAAGCCAAAAAAATAGCTGTTCTAGTAATAAAAACAGTTTTTTTCACTAAAATTTTCCCCCCTTATTAAATCTAATAATGTATATGATTACTAATATTCCAATTATGAATAAAATTACCCTTAAAATTTGATTGTCAACAAAAAAAGTACTAGTAATAGCAAGGGATAACCCAAAAGCAATGATGAATAAAATCTTAGGGAAAAGGGGAATTTTTTTCCCTCTTTTATAATCTAATATGTATTTGCTAAAATACTTATTTTTCATCAACCAGTAGTAATGCTTTTTTGACCCTTTTCCATAAAAATATAAGGCTAAGAATAAAAAGGGAACGGTGGGAAAAATGGGGAGAAAAAGACCGATTATTCCGATAAGAACAAAAAAGGAACCTAAAAAAGTATAAAATTTTTTTAAAGTATAGACTTTAAATATCAATGAAATCACCCTTAATATAATATCCCATTTATTCTGATTCTAGAACCTGAACCATTTTATGGAAGGTCCAAATTTTCAAAAAACTATTGACTATTTAAAATAGATAAATTATTATAGAAAATAAGTTGTACTGTTTTTATAATTATTTACAAGGAGGTTGATGTTAGTGAAAAAACAAGCTACTATTTTACATGCACTTATCCCTATTCTTTTCTTGTTAGTAGTTTTATCAGTATCTATTTTCTACTTTGGCGCTGACCCCCATATCCCGTTAATCTTAGCTATCATTGTAGCTGCATTAGTCGCTAAATTTATGCTTAATTACAGTTGGGGAGAAATTGAAGAAGGTATATTAGATACTATTAGATTGGCAATGCAAGCGATCTTAATTTTAATGGTAATAGGTACCATAGTAGGAACTTGGATTTTAAGTGGAACTGTTCCTGCAATGATTTACTATGGTTTACAAATTCTTTCACCTAGTATTTTCTTACTAGCTGCTGCTTTAATTTGTGCTATTGTCTCCCTTTCAACGGGAAGTTCTTGGACCACTGCCGCTACTGTAGGTATCGCCCTAATGGGAGTAGGTAAAGGATTAGGAATCCCTGTGGGCATGGTAGCAGGGGCTATTGTTTCTGGAGCTTATTTCGGTGATAAATTATCTCCCCTTTCAGAAACCACCAACCTAGCACCTGCCATGGCCGGCAGTAACCTTTTCGACCATATTCGCAGTATGGCTTATACTACTTTACCTACCTTTGGTTTAGCTTTAATTCTTTATGGTATATTAGGAATTAGGTATGGCAGTGCTAATATGGATACAGGACAAATTCAAGCAATTACTACTGCCATTAGTGAAAATTTCAATATTTCCCCACTTTTAATAATCCCACCTATATTTGTTATAGTAATTGTAGTTTTAAAAATCCCTGCCCTTCCTGGATTAATTGCCGGTACTGTATTAGGTGGAATCTTTGCTGCTATTTTCCAAGGAGCTAGTTTGGCAGATATCATTGATGCCGCCCATTATGGTTTAGAAGTAGAAACCGGTATGGAATTAGTAGATAACTTACTAAGTCGTGGCGGTTTAGATGGTATGATGTGGACTGTATCCTTGATAATTTGTGCCTTATCCTTCGGTGGGGTATTAGAAAAAACAGGTATGCTCAAGGCCTTTGCAATGGGAATATTAAAAATTGCTAAATCTGTAGGTTCTCTAGTATTTGCAACTACCATTACTTCTATACTAGTAAATGCCCTTACTGCTGACCAATATCTAGCATTAGTGGTTCCAGGAAGAATGTACAAAGAAGCTTATAAAGAAAGAAATTTACCACCAGAATTATTATCAAGGACTTTAGAAGCAGGTGGTACTGTTACATCAGCTTTATTCCCATGGAATACTTGTGGTGCTTATATGATGGCTACATTAGGGGTTTCTCCTTTAGTATACGTCCCCTTTGCTTTCTTAAATATACTTGTACCTATAGTTAACATCGTATTTAGTTCTTTAGGAATTGGCTATAAAAAACCAACTGGGGAATAAATTATAAATCCATATTATAATAAAAAGCCTTATGTTCTAACTATTGAACATAAGGCTTTTTATATTTAAGCGGTGTATTTAACTATAATACTGTTATTTAAAACTCTAAAGGTAAATGACTCACTGATAAACAGCTTTACTTTTTTATTATCATGCCATTCATAACCGATACTAAAATCATGGCCTATAGTTAATTCTAAATCATTATGATTAAAAGGTAGTAATAAAGCTCCATCGATGTATTTACTATATACGATTTCTTTCCCTAGCAATTCTTCGATAATTTTCTTTAAAGGATAGCCATTGACTACTTGGTTTACTAAATTCCACACCTTTTCTCCTACTATTAAAGTATATGGCCCTTCCTCAAAAGCATCCCTTAATTTTAGGATTCCCTGGGAAATACCTTTTAAAATACTTTCAACATCTTCGCCTAATGAAATAGTTGTCTCAGCAACTTCCATTAAACCTTTAATGTTACCTTGGGGAAAACCATTATAAATAGCATTTTCTTCAAATTCCGCAATTTTCTTAGCTGCTTCTTCCAATGAAGTTAAATCTATATCTTTAGCTCCCCTTATGAAATTATCCATTTCCCAACGGTCTAACTCAAAGGTGAATCTAGTTTCTACCAATGGTTGGACTTCATAAAGTCCACTATTAGTTCCTTCGATCATCGTCAATCTTCCCGTTGCTAAGGCATTGTAATCCCAACCTTTAGGTCCTTGAACGTTGACAACTTTTCTAGCGGAAAGATTAGTCTTTAAAACTTGTGCTGCCCTTTCTTCTATCTCATCCCATACTTCCTTTGTAAGGGGTGCTAAATTTCTTTTTAAAACATCCATTTATATCCCTCCTTATTTCATATCACCAATCTTTAATTTTGTATCTAAATCATTGTCATGACCATTTCCATGGTCATCACCATGCTGTCCTACAATGGGACCTTCTTTGAATAATGTATTTCTCAATTCTTCATCCCATTTAGGCATATTTCTCCTTAACCATTCAATGGTCATGCAAGCATGTTCAATTTCTTCATCTCTGTTGTGTATTAAAATAGCTTTTAATTGTTCATCGGCTACTGTAGCAATCCTTTGATTATAATAATCTACTGCTTCTAATTCTTCTTTCAAGCTAGTTATTGCTTTAGAAATATCCCTAGTTTTGTCATCTAACAATTGATATGGCTCTTGATAGTTACTCATCTTTTCATACCCCCTGTTTTTTTTAATAATTATTACTAATAAAAGTATAGCACTTTTTCCATAATTAAACAAGTCTTTTGTTTAATTTTTTAAAATTAATTATAAAATTGGAGAAACTAATCGGGCGATGGATTCTTTTATTTTCATTCCTACACTTCTTTGATTGTATTTTTCTAAAGTTATCTCTTCACAGATCTCTAAATCAGCTAAATATATGTCTCTTAATTCACTAGCTGTTTTTTTGTCATAGATAAAAGCATTGATTTCAAAGTTTAATTTAAAACTCCGCACATCCATGTTAGTTGTACCTACAGATGCCACTTCTCCATCTACAACTATTGTTTTGCTATGGAGAAATCCACCTTTATATCTATAACATTTAGCTCCAGATTCCAACATTAATCCCAAATATGAATGGTTAGCTTCATAAACAAAGGGATGATCTGGTTTATCTGGTACCATAATTCTAACATCTACTCCAGCCATCGTAGCTATTTTTAATCCCTCTAATACTGTTTGGTCAGGAATAAAATATGGGGTTTGAATATAGATAAATTTTTGAGCACCATAAATCATCTTTAGAAATAAATACTTTATTTCTTCTTCTCGGGAGTCCGGTCCACTGGTAACTATTTGGACCTTCACTTTATCTATTATCTCTTTTTCAGGAAAATACCTTTGATAATAATCAACCTCTTCATTTGAAGCAAAGTTCCAATCCAGTAAAAAACGGTATTGCAATGTGTCTACACTTTCCCCTTCTAGCCTTAAATGGGTATCCCGCCAAAAACCAAATTCCGGTTTTTCCCCTAAGTACTCCTTTCCCACGTTAAAGCCACCAACATAACCTATTTTCCCATCTATTACCACGATTTTACGATGATTTCTATAATTGATATCTAAAAAAGAGGGGGCAAATTTTACCGCTTTACCTCCAGCTTTTATCAAGGGGTCAAAAAAATCCTTTGGGAGTTTTCTACAACCCATACTGTCATAAAGAACCCTAACAGTAACTCCTTCATAGGCCTTTTGAGTCAAAATCTCTAATAATTTACGACCTAAATGATCGTTTTTTATAATATAGTAATTTATATGGATATGGCAACGGGCTTTTTCTATATCCTCAAACAACCTTTGAAATTTAAGAACTCCTTTAGTAAAAATATCAACTTTATTATAACCTACAAAGGATGAGGGATGGCTTTTATAACCTACTTTAACCATTCTCCTGATATAAGGGGTATGGATTTGAAAAAGTGTTCTGTTTAAACTGGTACTATAATCACGGGAAAAGCGAAAATCAGCAATTTGTTTTTTACGATAAAGTTTTCTTTTACGGAAACGTAAACCAAAGAAAAGGTAAATTATAAATCCAATACCAGGAAGTAATGTTAATATTAGTACCCAAGCCCAAGTTGCAGTAGGGTCCCTTCTTTCTAAAAAAATTAATGTTATTGCAAATATTAGGTTTAAAATTGATACAATAGAAAAAATCAAATAAAATAAGTTCATTATTTTATCCCACCTTATAAATTGCTATATTCTAAGGTTTTGTGATATAATATATTTTGTTTATAAACTCTAAAGGAGAATGGGTATGATCAGTGAAATTTTATCTTCTTTAATCTTTATTTTTTTAGCAGAAATGGGTGATAAAACCCAATTATTAGCCTTAGCCTTCGCTACAAAATATAAGTTGTCTGCGGTGCTGACCGGTGTTTTCCTAGGTTCTTTATTAAATCATTCCCTTGCTGTAATTATCGGCCTATATTTAAGTAGTTTCATTCCCCTCAATATTATCAATATAGCCACTTCTTTTGCCTTTATAATTTTTGGTTTATGGACTTTAAAAATTGATGAAGGTGAAGAAGAGTGTTTAGAAGAAGGAAAGTGTCCACCAAAATTCCATCCAATATTAATAGTAGCATCTGCCTTTTTTTTAGGGGAAATTGGAGATAAAACCCAACTAACAGTTATTACTTTATCAACTTCAGCTAGATATCCCCTAGGTGTCCTTTTAGGAACAGTAACTGGAATGGTTATTACAAGTAGTATTGGAGTTTTCATTGGTAATAAGTTAGGTAAAAAAATACCAGAAAATATTATAAAGTTAATTAGTGGCCTAATTTTTATCCTTTTCGGCTTGATAAACCTTTATGAATTTTTACCTTCAAAGTATCTAACTTTACCAAATATCCTTTTTTCCCTCTCCATTATAATTTTAATAATCTATCCTTCTATTAAAAGAATCTTCCCTTTTCAAAAACAAAAACATTAGATTTATAAAGAACATAATTGACACTTATGATTTATCATAAAGGGAATTTTTATGAAATCCCTTTCTAAGCCATCATACATCAATACACTCCCTTGTAGGTTTGATTTAATACCTACAAGGTTTTTTATTACTTCTACAGATTGTAATACCCCAATAGTCCCTGGCAAAGAGCCTACTATCCCAATTTCCCTTTTTACAAAGTAGTCTTCCTTTTCTGGAACCATACAGCGATAACAAGGTGTTACTTTGGGAATAATATTTGTTACTTGTCCATAAAAGGTTTTAATTGCCCCTTCCACATAAGGGATATTTTCCCAATAACAACCATCATTTAAAATATACCGGCTAGGTATGTTATCTAAAGCACCGACAACGACTCCATAATCTTTGATTATTTCCTGGACATTTTCATCTGTAACCTTCAATTTATAAGGCACTATTTTAACATCTGGATAAAGGGATGATAGAAGTTTCTGAGCTGATTCAACTTTAGCAACCCCTATTTTAGATGTGGAATGGAGAATTTGTCTATTAAGATTACTCATCTCAACTTGATCATAGTCCACTAATCCAATTGTACCAATCCCCAACTTTGCTAAAGTTAATGTAACGGGAGAACCCAATCCACCTGTACCTACAACCAATACCTTTTTATCCCGTAAATTTAAATTACCTAAGTTAATCCTATTTTCTCCTAGTTCTAAATTTGAATCACTGGTTAAAAGATCAAAGGTAAATCCCCCGTGTAAAGAAACCCCTAAACCTATCACCTTCTTAATTACTTCAGTAGTCAAAATAGTTCCTAAAAAGTTACAAGAAAGGTTAAGGCCAATAGTATCCTCCTCTTTTTCAAAATCCTTAGCTTGGAATAAAATTCTTTCCACATCTTTTTGATTATTACATTCTTTAATGTAAACCCTCCAAGGTTGAGCTATAGCAATGATATAGGACCCTTCTTCTACTTTTTCTATTACTTCCTCAATAAAACTTCTATCTCCAACAATTATAGTTGTCGGTTTTTCATAATCTGATTTTATATAGTTTATAATCCCTTTAATTTCGATATTTAAACTGGGATTTAAGTCTTTAGCATGCTGGACTATACTATCTACATTAGAAACTTTACTTAAAAATAATGTAATATTATTTATTCCAACGGCAGCTAAATAAAGCAGGAGTAAATCGCAGTTTTCAATTTTTTCCGCCAATACTTCTACCTTTTCCTCCATAAGTTTTTTTTGTCCCTTTTCTCCTATCTGTGGAATAATAATCTGTCGGCGAAAACGATCCAATAAAATCCCCTCCCATGAAAACTTTGTTTATTTAAATATTCTGCATATAACGGAGTTTTCCTGCTTTAAGGAACAAAAGAGGTTGGCTCTAACCAACCTCTTTTTATCGTTGCCTTCTGGCAAAATCTACAAATCTGAATTTATCTGGTCTATGTCTAGATTCGGTGTATTGGAACAACCTGGCATCATCTAAATAAGTATGGCTCTTTACTACCACTACCATATCATAATTTTTTAAATCTAAAAGTCTTCTGTCTTCTTCTGTAGCCCTTTGAACAGTTATTTCCTTTTTAGCAAAACTGATCTGTAACCCTAAATTATTTTCTAAATAATCATATATAGAATCTTGGCAAATTTCTTTGGTCAAAGATGGGATAAAATCTTTGATAAAATAATCTTTATCTAAAATTATTTTTCGTCGATTGATTTCCCGGACCCGGATCACTTCCCAAATTTCTCTGCCATCTTCTATTTTAAGTTGTTCTGCTAAATACTCATCGGCAGGAATAATCTCTATTTTTTCCACATGGGTTTTCCATTCTTTACCCATCCTCTTGGCTAGTTCTTTAAAACTAGTAATTCCTGAAACAGGAAAATCAATTCTGTTTATATCTAAAGTAAAAGAACCCTTGCCTTTAATTTTTTGGATATAACCATTACTCTCCAAAAGGTTTAAAGCCTTCCGGACAGTATCCCGGGATACTCCATATATATCCATCATTTCATTTTCCGAAGGGAGTTTACTGTTTGCCCCCAATTTTCCCTTTTCAATTTTTCCCACAATATCGTTATAAATCATTAAATATTTACTATCCATTTCCATCACCGATGTCATTGTAACATTATTCACCTTTTTTTACAAGATGAAAAACCACCGATTCATAAGGCCTTAACGAAAATCTATCTGGATTTTTAGGGGGATTATCATAGTTGCTAATCAGCACCTTACTGTCATACCCTACAAATTCGTAACCTTGAGGTAGTTGAAATAGGGTTTCTTCTTTGTAGAAATTGTTTACTACTAACAATTTTTCCCCTTTCCAACTCCTCAAATAACTGAAAATTTTAGGATGTTCCTCTAAGATAGGAATAAAACTGCCATATGCAATAATATCCATTTCCTTTCTTAACCTAATGAGTTTTTGATAATAGTAAAAGATTGAGTCAGGATCCCTTAAAGCCTTGTCCACATTAATTTCTTTATAATTGGAATTTACTTCGATCCAAGGATTCCCTGTAGAAAAACCTCCATTTAAAGAATCATCCCACTGCATTGGGGTTCTTGAATTATCCCTGGATTTTCGCTGTAAAGTTTTAATAATATCTTTTTCATCTTTACCTTGTTCTTTTAATATCCCGTAATAATTTATCGATTCCACATCTCTATATTGATGAATTCTATCAAAATAAGGGTTTGTCATTCCGATTTCTTCACCTTGGTAAATGTAGGGTGTTCCCCTCAAAAGATGAATTGCAGTTGCCAACATCTTAGCTGATTCTTTCCAATATTCCTTGTCATCACCAAAGCGGGATACAATCCTGGGCTGATCGTGGTTGCACCAAAAAAGGGCACTCCAGCCATTCCCCCGTTCCATTTCCCGTTGCCAGTGATTTAGGATCCCTTTTAAAGCAAGGAAATCAAAGTCTTGATCTGACCATTTATCCCCATTTTTATAGTCTACTTTTAGGTGATGGAAATTAAAAACCATAGATAATTCTTTTTCTTCGGGATTTGAATATTTTATACAGTGTTCTACCGTTGTTGAAGACATCTCCCCAACAGTTACTATATCATCCCTTTTCCCAAAGGTATTTGCATTTAATTCTTTAAGATACTGATGGATTTTAGGTCCATCGGTGTAAAACCTTCGACCATCCCCTAGATGGTCATCTTCCATTTTTTCTGGTTTTGAGATCAAGTTTATTACATCAAACCTAAACCCTTTAACCCCTTTATCTATCCAAAAATTTACTATATCATAAATTTCCTTTCTCACTTCTATGTTTTCCCAATTCAAATCTGCTTGGGAAACATCAAAGAGGTGTAGATAATATTGGTTATATTGAGGTACATACTCCCATGCTGAACCTCCAAACTTAGATAACCAGTTAGTCGGTTCCTTACCATCTTTAGGATCTCTAAAAATATAATATTCCTTATACCTCTTATCACCTTGTAAAGCCCTTTGGAACCACTGGTGTTCTGTAGATGTATGGTTAAAAACCATGTCCAACATTATCCCAATACCCCGCTTATCTCCTTCTTGGATCAGTTCTTCCAAATCCTCCATAGTACCAAATTTCGGATCCACAGAGCGATAGTCAGCAACATCATATCCATTATCTTTCTGGGGCGAAATATAAAAGGGAGTTAACCAAATATAATCTACACCTAAAAATTTGAGATAGTCTAATTTTTGAGTTACACCTTTTAAGTCACCTAAACCATCACCATTTGTATCTTTAAAGGATTTAGGATAAATTTGATAGATAACACTTTTCTTAAAGTCTGTCATTAAAATCTACTCCTTCTTATAATCTTATACCCCTTACTTCTACCTTTTTTACTTGGACTAATTAGTTGGTTTGTTGTACTTAAATGGTGATGTTTTTAAAGGGGGAAAATCCCCCTTTAAATCAACTAATAATTTATGAAGCTATGCTTTTTGTATTTTTTACAAACAAGTTGTTTTTTGAGAAAACTACTGTTAATGTAAAGGGTACAACTATTGCTATCAACATTGCAACGGCAAATCGTAACATGAATTGAGGTTGGATTGATAAAATTCCTGGTAATCCTCCAACACCTATAGAATTAGCCATAACCCCAGTAGCTACTGAAAATACCCCTGCTAAGGCAGAACCAATCATAGCTGCAAAGAATGGATAAACATATTTTAAGTTAATACCAAACATTGCCGGTTCTGTAACACCTAAATAACAAGAAATTGTAGCAGGAATTGAAACTTGTTTTTCCTCTTCTTTTTCTGGTTTATTGCGGTTTATAAAGATTATAGCTAAAACAGCAGAACCTTGAGCTATGTTAGATAGAGCTATCATTGGCCATAGATTAGTACCACCAAATTCACTCATCAACTGTAAATCAATGGCATTGGTCATATGATGTAATCCGGTAATTACTAATGGGGCATAGAAGAAACCAAATACTGCAGCAAATAGCCAGCCAACGGCAGAAGTTAAACCTGAATAAACTACGTTAGAAATTACAGAACCTATTCTCCAACCGATGGGTCCTACTACCACATGGGCAATTAGAACAGTTGGAACTAAAGCAAAGAAAGGAACTACTATCATTGAAATATATTCTGGAGTAATTTTGCGGATTTTAATTTCTAAATAACTTAAGATAAATCCAGCTAACATAGCAGGAATTACTTGAGCTTGATAACCTATCATTTTAATTTGAGTAAAGCCAAAATCCCAAACAGGAGGTTCAGCACCACCGGCTACTGCATAGGCATTTAAAAGTTGTGGGGATACTAATGTAATACCTAAGACAATACCCAAAATTTGTGTTGTCCCCATTTTTTTAGCAATAGACCAAGTAATACCTACCGGTAAGAAGAAGAATATTGCTTCACCAATCAACCAGAGGAAATGGTGAACTCCAGCCCAAAACTGGGAAACTTCTGTTAATGTTTTACTACCATCTTCAAAAAAGGCAATATCACCGATAACATTTCTAAAACCTAAAATCAAACCACCGACAACTATAGCTGGTATAATAGGTGCAAATATCTCCGCTAAGTGAGAAATTAACCTTTGTAGAAAATTCATATTTTGTCTTCCAGCTTTTTTCGCTTCTTCTTTACTACTTTCTTTAAGACCTGTTTCTTTAATTAGCTCATTGTAAAAAACTGAAACTTCGTTTCCAATTATAACTTGGAACTGTCCTGCTTGGGTAAAGGTACCCCTAACAGATTTAATCTTTTCGATCTTCCCTACATCGGCTTTTTTCGGATCAGCTAAAACAAAACGTAAACGGGTGGCACAGTGGGATACTGTTACAATATTTTCCTTACCACCAACACCTTCTAACAATTCTCTGATGTCATTAGAGAATTTTCCCATAAAGATAGACCTCCCTTTTTTTAATAAAACACAGAACTTGTACGTACAAGATACCTTTAATGTCATTATAACCTGTACGTACATGTTTTGTCAAGGGAGTTTTTATTAATTTATAAAATAATTTTATTTTTTCTTACATTTCTGTTTTGATTCAACCCTCTATAATAAAGGAAAATCCTTTTATTTGTTTTATTGCACTTTCAATAAATCTATAATATAATTAAATATTGTTTAAAGATTGTTTCCACTTTAACTATAGAAAGGAAAGGTTATAATGAAGCTGGGAATTGTAGGATTGCCAAATGTAGGGAAAAGTACCCTTTTTAATGCCATAACCCAAGCAGGTGCAGAGTCAGCTAACTATCCCTTTTGTACCATTGAGCCAAATGTAGGGGTAGTTCCTGTTCCTGACGAAAGATTAGAAGTTCTAGCAAAAATCTATGATTCTAAAAAAATAGTCCCTGCTACTATAGAATTTTATGATATTGCAGGCCTTGTAAGGGGAGCTAGTAAAGGGGAAGGTCTAGGAAATAAATTTTTATCCCATATCAGGGAAGTTGAAGCTATCGTCCATGTAGTACGATGTTTCGAAAATACCAATGTCGTCCATGTAGATGGCAGTGTTGACCCTTTAAGGGATATCGAAACAATAAATTTAGAACTAATATTTTCTGATTTAGAAATCCTGGAAAAACGTTTAGCAAAGGTTCAAAAATTGCTTAAAGGGGACAAATCCTACGGAGAAGAAATAAACTTAATACAGCGGATAATGGAAGTTCTACAGAGCGGAAAATCTGCTAGAGTTTTAGATCTATCTAAGGAAGAAAAAGAATTGATAAAAACCTTTAATTTGTTAAGTACCAAACCAGTTATTTATGTCGCCAATGTTTCTGAAGACGATCTCCTAGATGAAGGTGCAAATAATCCCCATGTTCAAAAGGTAAGGGAATTTGCTAAGACTGAAGAAGCTGAGGTAGTAGTAATTAGTGCCCAAATAGAAGAAGAAATTTCATCACTACCCCCTGAAGAAAAAAGTGAATTCTTAAAGGAATTAGGAATTGAAAAATCCGGCCTTGATAAACTTATTCAAGCTAGCTATAAATTGTTAGGACTTATGAGCTTCTTAACAGCTGGTCCTATGGAAACTAGAGCTTGGACTATCAAAATTGGAACACCTGCTCCCCAAGCTGCCGGTAAAATTCACTCTGATATAGAGAGGGGCTTTATCAAAGCAGAGGTAATCTCCTTTGAGGATTTAATGGCCCATGGAGGTAATATGGCCACTGCTAGAGAAAAAGGGTTAGTCCGCATAGAAGGAAAAGAATATATTATGAAAGATGGAGATGTCGTACATTTCCGCTTCAATGTATAAAGATAACCGCCTAAAAAAGGGCGGTTTTATTTTATAAAAAACTTAACGATATAGATACCTGCTAAAAGTACAGGCTGATGAATTAAATATATCCATAATGATTTTTGGCTAATTAAAGATATTAATGAATTATGGAGGGAAAAAGGAAAGATACTTTTTTTTCGATAATAGTATATTTTATATGCTAGTATTCCTAAAATAAAATAAGCTAAATAGGGAATTAGGGGGTAATAATCCATTGAGCTATAACCTCTATACATCACTCCTAATGGTAATAATAAACCATTTTCCCATAAAACACCCTTTATCGGGTTATAGGCAATAACCCCAGCTAACACTACTAAGAGAAAATTATTTATCTTCAACAGAAAAGGAGAAATTAACATACTAATCCCTAAGAAGTGGAGGATCCCAAACCTCACATAATTTTGGGGAAATAAAATATAAGTAACTATAGTAATAACCATACCCCAAAGGAATACCTTAACTCCCCTTTTATAATTTTCTTTACTTAGACCACTACTTATACCCGATACAAACATAAACAAAAGTGCGGCAGTTTTACCTACCTCTTTCCAAGGTGAAAGGTTATAATCAATATCTATATTGGCAAACTCTTTTAAATCATAGACAAAATGAAAGATCACCATTAAAGTTATAGCTAAAAATCTCAAAAAATCAATTTCCCAAATTCTTTTTCCCATAAAAATTCCACCTTTTTTTCAAATACCCCTAATCCAATAATGAATTAGGGGTTTATTTTATACAGCTAAATTCCTTTTATTAAAGAGCCAAATAGCTGCCAAGTAAAAAGCTACCGCAATAATTAACAAAATACTTATAGCAATAATAGTAAAGGAACTACCTTCTACAATTTCTTGGGGATTTAATAATGTAAATATGGTGAAGTACTTTAAAAATTCAGTTTTTTCTCCAACATTAGCTAACATATTGATGACAAAGAAGGCTATAGGTATCCCTGCTCCAAAACTTAGTGATTGTTTTGTATCACTGGCTATAGCTGAGAAAAAGAAGACGATTCCACTTAAAGCATAAAAAGTAAACATAGTAACTATATTCAATAAAATAAAAGAAAATATTTCTAAATGTCCTGGCAAAAAAATTTCACTGATAATAATTCCATATACTGTGACGATGAAAAAGATTAAAGTAATACTTGCCAGAAAATAGAAAGCTTGAGTTATTATAATTTTTAAACGGGAGTTAGGTGTTGATAAAAGATAGGCCATTGAACCACTATCTATATGTTTTGCAATTAACCTGTTCCCTACAACTATTATATAAATCATTGGAAATAAAATAGCTATAAAATTGTAATAAGAATTAGCCATATAAGTGGTATAAGTATCGCCAAAGTTATCAAAACCCATGGCTGCAATAAGTTCTTTAGGCATTGCTTCTAACATAGCAATTAATCCTTCTAAACTTTCAGGGTCAAACATCGATGATAAAACAGTAAAATACATAAACATCACAAGTAAAATAATTAAACCTACTACCCAATTGGCCTTAAGGTTTGCTTTTAGTAATGGAAAAACCACAATTATTCCCCCTTCCCATAATATTTCATAAATACCTGTTCTAAACTTTGATGTAACACATCTAAACCTACTACTTGGCATTTTCCTAACGTTTCAATAAATTGTTTATAGTTAGATGTAACAACAATTTCACATTCCAAACCATTGATTTTGCTAATTTCTAAACCACTTTCCTGCAAAGTAAGTATATCTGAATCTCCCGCTACTGTGACAATAAAGATTTTTCTGAGGGATTGTTTAATTGAGCTTACTTCTTCAATAGCTACTATCCGCCCTTCTCTAATAACCCCAACCCTATCTGATGTCCTTTCTATTTCTTCAAAAATATGGGAAGACATCAGTATTGTTTTTCCCCGTTTTTTTTCTTCATTGATTAAGTCTATAAAATTCTTTTGCATTAAAGGATCTAAACCACTGGTCGGTTCATCTAAGATATAGACTTTGGGGTCATGCATAAAAGCAGCAATAATGGCCAGTTTTTGTTTCATCCCTTTAGACATTTTCCGTATTTTACCTTTAGGGTCTAACTCAAACCTGTCGATCAAATTTTTCTTTAACTTTTCATCTTTAATTCCCCTCATGTCAGCCATAAAATTTAAAAATTCTGTACCGGTCATGTTGTCAAAAAAAGCGATTTCTCCAGGAAGATAACCTACGATCCTTTGAATTTCTTCACTTTCCTTTCTACAATCTAAACCTGCAATTGTACAACTCCCTTTGTCAGCATTGGTAAAACCCATCAACTGACGGATAGTAGTGGTTTTTCCCGCCCCGTTAGGACCGAGGTAGCCAAAGACTTCCCCTTCATTAACTGTAAAGTTTAAATCAAAAACCCCTTTGCCACTCCGGTAAGTCTTTGTAAGATTCTCCACTTTAATTACAGCCATTTTCCATCCCTCCATTAACTTACTATTTATATAAGGCTTTTTTTAGAATAGCCAAATAATCCTCAAACTGGTCTAAAAAAATTTGATGATTAATATCTTGAACTTTTTGGGCTTTAACATATTCTCTCATAAATTTATTTGAAATCCCCTCAATAGTCCAAATTATGATCTCTATTCCCTGTTGTGGGTTTATATCATCTTTAAATTTTGTTAAATCAAGGCCTGAAAACATTTTTTCATAAGCTTTTTGGCTAAATTGTGCTAATTTCTTTTTAGTTTCCCTTTTAATATCTTCTTCATCTTTTTCACTTATAGTTATAAGGAAGTTAAAAAGGTCAGGGTTTTTCTTTAAAAGTTCCATTTTCATTAAAGTGTTTTCCCTTAACCTGACAAAAACATCAGCATCTAAGTTAATCTTTTCCAATAATTCCTCACTAATTTTGATAGCATAGTCTAATAGAAACTCAAAAAACTTCTTCTTTGTCCCAAAATAGTGAAACAATAGTCCTTTTGAAATCCCTGCCTCTTGTACTATATTATCAGTTCGAGCATTTTTATACCCATTAAGACCAAATTCTTTAAGCCCAGCATTGATTATTCTAGTTCTTTTTTCTTCATCTAAGCTGTGAAATTTTTCTAACATTTCGCTACCTCCATTGACTATATTGGTCAATACTTTAGTATAATTATACCCTTATTGACCCTGTTAGTCAATAAGGGTGGTTAAATTTAGAATTTATTATTGATTTCCCATAAATAAAAGGATGCTATGGTTCCATAGGGAGAATATCTGTTCTTATAATTGATAAATTCTTCTTTAGTTAATTTTTCTAGATTGTATAACTTCATCATCCCTTTTCTAATCCCCAAATCATTGAAACTGACTATATCTTTTCTCCCTAAAGAAAAAATCAAAAGCATTTCTACCGTCCACTGTCCTACTCCCGGTAATCTTGTTAACTTTCTTATAATTTCCTGATCAGAAAGATTATCTAAAGAATTAAAATCCACTTTCTTCTCCTTAGCAGACTTGGCTATATTCTTGATATATTGAATTTTTCTTCCAGATATGCCACATTCCCGAATTTCTTCCTCCGAAATATCCAATAAAGTATCAGGAGTAATTCTGCCTATTTTTGTAAGTAGTCTGTTTATTATTGTTTGGGCAGCCTTTGAAGATACTTGTTGACTAATAACACTTTCTACTAAGGCAGAAAAGGGATTGGGATTAATTTCCCGACTTATATATCCTATTTCATCAATAACTTTACCTAATAGGGGATCGGTTTCTTTTAAATATTCCGTTTCTTCTTTTCCATACACAAATTCCATAAATACATCCCTACCCTTGAAGAAGCTGTTTTTCTAAAAGCTCTTTGGCTCTAGGTAATATTTGATCTAAATTATTTGTATTTGTTGTACCACCTTGAGCTTTGTATTTATTTCCACCACCAGACCCACCAACAATAGACAATATCTCCTGCAAAAGATTATTCATATCTAAATCCAAATCCTTTGATCCAGCGAAAATTATCCCTGTTTTTTCACCTTTATTTACAAAGAGTGTTACAACTTTCTCTTTTTCAGTAATGATAGAAGAAAGTAAGGAAAGTTCCTTGATGTTTCCCCCTTCAGTAAAACTCTCTACTACCGTTATTCCCCCTAATTTTTCCCCTTTTCTATACATTTCTTCCCCTTTATAAATCAATAACTGTTCATTTAAACCTTTATTTTCTTTAGTTAATAAAGTGATTTCTTGGAAAAGTTTCTCTATTCCTTCAGCCACTTCCCAATATGGCCTGGAAAGGAGTGAAGAACTATGTAATAAAATCTGGTTTTTTAAATGATAATCCTTTAATGCCCTTTGTCCACAGAGGAATTCTATCCTTGTATTTCCTTTTACCCTTTCTTTCCTTACAATTTTTATAATCCCAACTTCACCGGTATTTTGGGGATGGGTTCCTCCACAGCCAGAGTAATCAAAACCATCTACTTCTACAATTCGTATATTTTCCTCTACCTTTGGCGGTTTTCTCAATGGCAATTTTTTTACATCTTCTTCTGTGACAAAGTAATTTTTAACTGACAAGTTTCTATATACTATTTTATTAGCTTCTTCCTCTACCAACATAAGCCCTTCATCTGATATATTATCTAAATTTATGTCGATTGTTACCTTTTCTTTTCCTAAATGGAAAGCCACAGTTTCTCCATCTAATATTTTCTCAAAGGCCCCTGATAAAATATGCTGACCTAAATGCTGTTGCATGTGATCAAACCTTCTCTGCCAATCAATTACCCCTTCTACAACCTCCCCTTCAACGGGTTCGGTAAGATAGTGATATATTATTCCATCTTCTTCCATTACCTTGACAACTTCTTTCCCTGAAATCCAGCCTAAATCCCAAGGCTGACCTCCCCCTTCAGGATAAAAGGCAGTTTGATCAAGTACAACATAATTTAGGCCATCTCTAACTCCCTTTTCAAGTACTTTAGCTTTAAAATCCCTTAAATAACTGTCTTTTAGATAGAGTTTTACACTCATTTCTTTCACCTCTTCAAGATACATCTTAAAATCCCTAATATCTAGATTGACTACTCCCTTGGAAAAATTGAATGAATTTGATTTTCTCAGCTAGTATAGGATAAATTATTTCTGTTATAACTAAAGAGCTATAAAACCAAGCTAAACCTAAAGAGTAACCCCCTAAAATATCAGTTAAGTAATGGCGATTTAAGATTATTTGTCCTATTCCTATTAGTAATATTAACCCTTTTAATAAGATGTTAAGGATTTTTTTATAATCCCTTTCTTCCCAGTTTATAATAAACCCTATGGTTGTAAATAATAGAAAGGCTTTTATAACATGACCACTAGGGAAACTATAAGAAACTTGCTCTGTAAAAAAACCCCATACATCCATGAAAAAAATTTCTCCCGGTCGCTCTCTCTGGACAAAGGTTTTAGCAAAATATGTAATTACAACTCCTCCACCCATAGTAGTACAAAGAAGAAAATTAAAATATAGTTGATTTTTATACTTATGTAAGAGAAGAATCATTGTGATTACTGTCAAAAAAAATGCAGTTTTGGTATCTACTAAATATGTAATAATAACTAATGGCCAGTATAAAATTGAATTTCCTAAAGGAGTTAGAATCCCTTGTACCTTTAAGTCCATAATGGGAATAGGATTTCTTTTAATATACAAAGAAAGAATAACTGTAATAATCCACCAAATTATCCCGTGAGATAAATAACCTTTTACCTCTTTCCCTCTCAAAAAATCACCTCTTCAGATAACTATGATAAAAACATTCTCCCTTGGAAATCAAGGGAGTGAATTTAGAAACTATTTTTGATAAATAACAACTCCGTAATTTTCTATTTCTCTTTTTAACTCTTCATTTTGTAAAGTCTCGAAGTTAATTACATCAAAATAAAATGGTAAGGGTAGCTCTTCATTTAAAATGACCCTCAATCTATTAACGGTATTATCACTTATTTCTTTTCCAAAAACTGCCACATCAATATCGGAACCTCTTTTATAATTACCTTTACTTCTACTTCCGAAAACAACTGCTTTGTCTATATCTGGAAACTTATATATAGTATTAACTATTAAATCCATACTTTTTTTAGAAATTCCAAATTTCATACTTGGTCACCTAAATATTCATATACTTGAGATAACCCTCTATAATACTCACTTTAATTTTTTCTATTGCTAAGTTAAACCTTTCTTGATCGTAAGTATTGGCTAAAAGGTTTCGTTTCTCTAACATATCCATCCAAACTTCCCCATCTTCTATAATGTTATACCGAAAAGCTTCTTTAATAACTTCCCTTGGAAAATTAGCATTTACTCCATTTATCTCTAAATAATCTTTTAATGTTTTCCAGGCCAATTCAAAGGTATATTCAAATCTTTGAATTAGTCCTTCTTTTTCTAAAGTATTTAATTTCTCTACTTTTAACACCGCATCGTTAAATTGAATAAAAGCTTTACTGAAACTTTGGTATCTTTGTTTCCATCTTTCTTCACTTTTCAAAAAATCCCCCCTTTTAAACTATTATAACATATTTATTCAAAAAGGGATAACTCTTCTATTTTTTCTAAAGAATCTTCTTTTTTAAGAAAGGTGCCAATTGCAGGAATGTTAGCCCGATAATAATCTGGAATAGTGAAACTTACTCCTTCTAACTCTTTAATTTGGGTCAAGGTGCTACCTTTTTTAGATTTTAATACTTGTACTCCTATGGAATTCCTCGTCGTTTTAGGATTGATTTGCCCGGTATGGAAAAGTAGTACCTTGTTTATACTACTTACAGCTACTAATTCTTTATCTTCCTTAATAAAAGTTAAGTAAATCAATTTTTCCTCATCGGAATAGGCATTGGCCAACTGTTTTCTGTTTGTTTTCGTTTGGTAACTTTCTAATGGGATTTTAGCACATTTTCCATTTTGGAAGAAAAACAACAAATAGCCAGAATAATCTTCTGTTGAAACCATATAGATTATTTTTTCATCATCTGCTAATCCTAAGAGATTCTTCAAATAGTCCCCTAAAATACTGGCTTTTTTATCTTCTAATTCGTATGCCTTTAATTTATACACAATATGTTTATTGGAAAATAGGAGTAAATCCGACTTATTAGTCCCTTCAACTTCTTGGATGATGTAATCATCGTCCTTTAATTTTTGATCCTTACCACCACTTCTTAAAGATATTAAAGGAATTTTTTTTAGGTAATTTTCATTAGTTAAAAAGAATTTAACATTATAATCTTCTATTAAAACTTCTTCTGTTACTTTTTCAATTTTACTTTCCTCAATAATTTCAGTTTTTCTCCCTTGAGCATACTTTTTAATTACTTCTTCTAATTCTTTAATAATGATATTTTTTTGTTTTTTAGTACTCTCAAAAACCCCCTGCAAATTTTCTAATTCTTTTTCCATAGTCTTTATATCTTTAATTTGGTTCAAAATATATTCTTGATTAAAATTTCTTAATTTAATATCTGCAATAAATTCCCCTTGAACCCGATCGACGGAAAAACCTGCCATTAAATTAGGAACAACATCTTTATCCTTTTTGGTATCCCTAACTATTTTTACCGCCTTGTCTATATCTAAGAGAATTTTTTCTAACCCTTTAAGCAAATGGAGTTTCTCCCTTTTTTGTCCTATTTCAAAAGCAACTTTCCTTTTAATACAACTAAGCCTAAATTGAATCCACTCTTGCAAAATTTCTTTAACCCCTAAAACTTGAGGCTTACCATCAATTAAAATATTAAAATTACAGCTAAAGGAATCTTGTAAGGGAGTTAACTTAAATAACCGGTTCATTAATCCATCAGGATCAGCACTTCTTTTAAGCTCTAAAGTAATTTTAAGACCTTCTTTATCGGTTTCATCCCGAATATCGTTAATCTCCTTTATTTTACCATTTTTGACTAATTCTATAATTTTTTCTATAATCCCTTCAATAGTAGTGGTATAAGGAATTTGATAGATTTCTATATAGTTATTTCTTTTATCATAGCGGTATTTGGCCCTTAAGTAAAAACTACCTTTCCCTGTTTTATAAATGTTTTGTAATTCTTTTTTATTGAGGATAAACTGTCCACCTGAGGAAAAATCCGGTCCTTTTAGGAACTGGCTTATATCAGCTTCTTCATCTTTTAACAAAGCAATAGTAGCCTCACAAACTTCCTTTAAATTAAAACTACAGATAGAACTGGCCATACCTACAGCAATTCCTACATTAGGATTAACTAGAATATGGGGAAAAGTTGTAGGCAATAACTTAGGCTCTTCCATGGTGTTATCATAGTTAGGGACAAAATCTACTGTGTTTTTCCCTATATCTTTAAAAAACTCTTCACAAATAGGATCAAGTTTTGCTTCGGTATATCTAGGAGCAGCATAGGCCATATCTTTAGAATAATTTTTTCCAAAGTTTCCCTTACTATCAATAAGGGGATGCAAAAGGGCTTCATTTCCCCTAGTTAGCCTCACCATTGTTTCATAAATTGCCGCATCCCCATGGGGGTTTAACCTCATCGTTTGACCTACAATATTGGCGGATTTTGTTTTCCCACCCTTTAACAGGTTCATTTTATACATAGTATACAACAGTTTACGATGGGATGGTTTTAAGCCATCAATTTCCGGCAATGCCCTAGAAACGATAACACTCATGGAATAAGGCATATAATTTTTTTCTAAAGTATCAATTATATTAAGGTGGGTTAAGTTTGACATCTAGTCCACTCCTTTTAAAACTAAATAACATCTGATTGATCTAAATATTTATATCCATTTTGGGCAATAAAATCTTTTCTTCCTTCTAAATTATCTCCTAGGAACAGCTCAAAGGCTTCCCTTGTAGCATGGTATTCAGCTGGAGTAACTTTTATAAGCCTTCTAGTTTCAGGATTCATTGTAGTTTTCCACATCATTTCCGGCTCATTTTCTCCTAATCCTTTGGATCTTTGGATTTTAAATCCATCCTTTAATTTTTTGGTAATATCCCTTTTCTCTCCTTCAGAGTAAGCAAAATAGACATTGCCTTTTTTATCAGTAATTTCATATAAGGGTGATTCCGCTATATACACATAGCCCTTTTCAATTAAAGTAGGAGTTAAAACATAGAGCATTGTCAAAATTAATGTCCTTATTTGAAAACCGTCTACATCTGCATCGGTACAAATAATTATTTTACTCCAGTTAAGCTTACTTAAATCAAAGGTGTTTAAATCACTATGCTTACTTTTTATTTCTACACCACAACCTAAAACTTTCAACAAATCCACAATGATTTCATTTTTAAAGATTTTATCATAGTCAGATTTTAAACAATTGAGGATTTTCCCTCGAACTGGGATAATAGCTTGAAATTCTGCATCACGGCCCATTTTAGTTGAACCTAAAGCTGAATCCCCTTCAACTATAAATAACTCCCTTTTACTGACATCCTTAGTCCGACAATCTACAAATTTCTTTACTTTGTTAGCAAAATTGTCTACACCTTTACTTAATTTCTTTTTAACATCAAGGCGGGTCATTTCTGCTTTTTCTCTACTACGTTTATTAATCAATACTTGCTCTAAAACCCGTTCTAGTTCAAAATTGTTTTCAATAAAATATATTTCTAACTTTTCTTTTAAGAAATTAGTTAGTGCTTCCTGAATAAATTTGTTAGTTATAGCTTTTTTTGTTTGGTTCTCATAACTGGTTATAGTTGAATAGGTATTAGTCACTAAAACTAAGCTATCTTTGATGTCACTAAAACTTATTCGTTTTTCATTTTTAGTGTACTTATTTTTTTCCTTTAAAAAGTGATGAATGATAGATGTAAATGCTCCATCTACTGCTTTTTCTGGAGCTCCACCATATTCAAGATAGGAAGAATTATGATAAAACTCTAATAAGTTTTTTTCGTTATTAAAGGCAAAGGCAACTTCTAACCTTACTTTATACTCTTCTTTATCTTCCCTATCCTTACCTTTAGTTTCTAGTTCAAAATACTGAGGTTGAGTTAAAGGATTTTCACCGGCAACTTCCTTTACATAATCAATAATACCATTGGGATATAGCCAGGTATAGGTCTTGTCCCCTTCTTCATCATATAACTTAAAGGTAACCCCTTTATTGACTATAGCTTGTCTTTTTAATGTTTGAATAAAAAAGCTTAAAGGTATATCAATATCATTAAATACTTCTAAATCCGGTTTCCAGCGAATAATAGTACCTGTATGCTCATAATTACATTTTTCTTTATGTAATCCCCCGATATTTTCCCCTTTTTCAAAGTGAAGGGTATATTTATAGCCATCCCGATAAACAGTAACATCCATATACTCTGAAGCAAACTGGGTAGCTGCAGTTCCTAATCCATTTAAACCAACACTGTATTGGTAATTACTTCCCGAATTGTTGTTATACTTACCTCCACCATAGAGTATAGTAAAAACTATTTCCCAGTTATACTTTTCTTCTTTACTGTTATATTCTAAGGGAATACCCCTTCCTCTATCTCTAACCTCTATAGATTTATCTTTATAGCGAATAACTTCAATTATATCACCAAACCCTTCTTGAGCCTCATCTCGGGCATTGGCAACTATTTCTACTAAAGTATGGCAGCATCCTTCTATTCCATCACTTCCAAAGATAACCGCTGGCCTTAACCTTACTTTATCTTTTTCGACCAAAGTCTTAAGACTATCATTATCATAGTTGTGCTTTCTTTCCATTTCTTCCCCTCTTTTCTCTTTAACTACTACTAATAAATATACCACATTTAAGGAAAAAATCCATGTTTAACTTTTTGCGACAATAATCTACTTCTAGTATAGAACTAATGTTCTTGTTTTGCAAGAAAAAAAGAGCACCTAATATTAGGTTTTAACCTAACCTTAGGTACTGTTAGACAATATTTATTCAACTATTTGAGCCATGTTAGAGTCTAATTCTTTTTCTTGGGTCAAATAAGATACTACTATATATACAATTACACTTAAAGGTAAATAAAGTGCAGCACCATACATACCATGGGGCAATTTATAAATATTTAACCTTGCCAAAACTTCTAAACCTAAACTTAGTACTAGACCTAATGCTATCGAAGCTATTGCACCTTCTTTAGTTCCTCTTTTCCAATTCAACCCAATAGCGACTGCTGGTGCTAGTGCTGCAGCATAAGTTCCCCATCCAAAGGCACCTAATAATGCTACTCCTTTATCACTCATAAATAATAACATTAAGAAAGTAAATACGGAAACTAATGCTACTCCTAATCTAGCTCCATATAATTTCTGTTTTTCAGTTAATTTTCTATTTAGGGCAAATGGCAAATCATGGGTTAATGAAGCAGAGGCTATATTAATAAATGCATCACAAGTAGACATTATCGCAGCCATAACACAAGCTGAAATAATACCTGCAAATATTGGATGAGCATAACTAGTTAAAAAAGTCATAACAGCATCATCAGGATTAGCTAAAGATTGTAAAGCTCCTGTATTAACTAAATACCTAACAGTTAAACCTATACCGAACATAAACATTCCGCCAACTATAGCAGGAATTACACTAACCAAAGGACCCCACTTTAATTTTTTGACATCCTTTATCATGAAAAAGCGATTTATAATATGTGGTTGACCAAGAATTCCTATACCTAAAACAAAGAACCAACTCATAGCCAATACTGGAGTTACTAATCCCCATGGCCCAACAAATTGAGGTAAAATGTCTCCTCCATAATCGGGGAACGGAGTTGAAGCGATTGTTCTAGTTATATTAGTCAATCCTCCTCCAACAGACATTGCTAAAATAAATACCACTAAAGAACCAACAGCCATAATTGAACCTTGAAAAACACTAGTATAAGTTGCCGCTAATACTCCACCCATAGTCGAATAAATTGCAACTATACCTAAACCAATCAAAATTCCAACTTGTTTAGTTGTACCAAAAATATGTGCAATCATTAACCCTAAAGCTAGAACCTGTGATGCTAAAAAAGCAATTGTACCAAAGAAAGTAGCTATTGCAGTTAAACCACTAGCTATTTTACTATTATATCTATGATAAACAACATCAGCTACTGTTAATGATCCCGTTTTTTCTGTCATTTCCCTCATCTTTTTACCTAAAACATACCACGCCATTGCAAATGATGTTGTACTAGGGAAAGTAAACCATAATGCTCCCATTCCTAATCTATATGTTAATCCAGGTCCTCCTACAAAAAGGAAACCACTTAATGCCGTCGCAAACATTGTTATACCCATAACAAAAATTCCTAAAGATCTACCAGCTATAAAGAAATCTTCTGTTGTTTTTACCTTTTGCATTGCCCAATAACCAATGCCTAGTACTATCAGGAAATATAATACACAAATCAAACCTATTACATCCATGAATTTAGACCCCCTATCTAAGATTTAGTTAGATATACCCTTATTATAATCTTTTGTTAAATTATCTTTTCCATCATCAAAGAAGTGACTATAAAGATAAGTAAAAGTTAACACAGGAAGAGCCCAAATAAAGTAAACCATTATTGCAGTACCTATAGGAAATCCTATAAAGAAATCTGTTGGCACCTCGGTATATTTCAATATATTAATTGTTAAGAAACCTAAAACCCAAATTACTAATATCGAACTAGTCGCATAAACATAACCTCTGTTTTTAATTACACCTAATAACACCCATGCAAATACAAAGAAAGACATACCAAATATGAAGATATAATTGTTATTCATAAATAAAGCTAAAACTAATAAAACAGATGATACTAAAAGTAGATTAATAACGTTCTTAGAATTTATCATTAAAATCCTCCTTTCTAAATAACTAATACAAAATTAACAGCTAATTTCTATCTAAGCTAATAATTTCATTTTACAACCCCTCCTATCCTTAATAGATTATATTTTTTAAAAATTCTATCTATTATTTAGGTTAGCAAAAATTGTACCAAGTTAAAGAAAACCATAAAACCATTATTTTTTAAAAAAGTTATAAATAAATATATGTCCTGAATTTGCAACATGTCATTATAACGATACATTATAATACTATAAAACATTAAGTTAATTAACAAAAAGTGTACTGTATTTAACACAATAATATACTTCATTTCATAAAATCAGAATTTTTCATCACAAAACCTAATAATATACTGTTTAATATATTAGACTTTCAAATATTGTTACATGTCCACATTTAAATATAATCTGTACAAAATAGGTCCGCATCCATTATATTAACAACAGTTTTTCTGCTTCTCTTTGTAAATAATCTCTATGATCCGGATGGGCTACATTTATCAAAGCTTTAACTCTTTCCCTTACCGTACGACCTCTCAAATTTGCAACTCCATATTCTGTAACGATACAATCAATATCTTGACGTGGTACAGTAATCGGAGAACCTGTAGGTAGAACTGGTACTATACTAGACATATTATTACCCCCTGTAGAACGCAGAGCAATGATTCCTCTACCTCCCTTTCCTAATCTTGCACATTTTACAGCCCCTCGGTGAGTATCTAACTGTCCTCCAGTTCCACTATAATGTCTTGTTCCAATCGCTTCAGAAACTACTTGACCTGTTAAATCAACCATAATAGCTGTATTTATGCTAACCATTTTATTATTTTGAGCAATCACATCAGGATTATTAGTATAACTTCCTCTCATTACCATTACTGCCGGATTATTGTTAATAAAATCATATAGTTTTCTCGTACCAAAAGCGAAGGCACATACAAATTTTCCAGGCCATAGAGTCTTCCTCTCATTTGTTATAACACCTTTATTAAATAGTTCTAACATACCCTCTGTAAACATTTCTGTGTGTACTCCGAGATCTTTTTTATTATCTATAAATTTAGATACAGCATATGGCACTCCTCCTATTCCCATCTGTATTGTAGAACCATCTTCTATCAAATCTGCTATAAAACCTCCTATTTTTTCTTCAATTTCAGTTGGCTCAATCAAAACCTCTTCTGGAAGCTGATGATTTGTTTCAATTATATAATCTACTTTACTTATGTGTATTTCTGTTTCTCCAAAAGTCCTTGGTGCATTAGGGTTAACTTCAAGTATTACTTTCTCAGCTGCTTCTATTAAATCCTTTTCTATAAAAGCAGAGCAGGAAAGACTAAGATAACCATGTTCATCCATAGATGATGCTGTTCCTACAAAATAGTTTATTTTTTTACCACTTTGAACCAAATCAATTATTGCGTGATGAGCATTATTAGGAACATATGTTATTGTTTTAAGCCCTTGACTTGCAACCTTTCTATCTGGTGGTCCATAAAACCAACTATTATTCAAAAATCTTCCTTCATATTCTTTCAAACTCTGAAATTCGTAATTAGTAGTATTTAATATTGTATAAACTTCAACATTATTAACATCTTCATGAACTTTGTGTAAATTTTCTAGAAAAACCCTTGGAGTCATTGGAACAACAGATGTAGTAATAACATCGTTACTTTTGATATCTGATAAAACTTCTTCAACAGTTCTTACTTTTGAATTATAAATAGATTGCCAATTCATTTTTTTGCCTCCTTACCATTTGTTACTCTGTAACTTTTCCCCATTTAACAACACAAGCATTCCAAGTCCAACCACCGCCAGCAGATACTAATAAAACAACGTCTCCATCTTTAATTCTACCTCTTTTTAATCCTTCAACCAATGAAATAATTACATCATTTTGTCCTACATGTCCGTATTCCTCAAGGAAGAAAGATTGATCTTCTCTTAAATTCATTTCTCTTAAAATTTCATAGTGGGCACTTCTTTTAATCTTTACCATTGCTAAATAGTCTATATCTTTTCTAGTTAAGCTACTTTTCTCTAAAGCTCTATCTATTACTCCATACCAATTTTTCATAGTAACCTTTCCAAGTCTCTCTTTGAAATCATTTGGGTCACACGTAATATGAAACCACATTTTATCAAGATCTTCTGGCGTGACAGGCCATTTTTTACTTCCACCTACGGGTACAACAAAATCTTCCGAAAAAGATCCATCTGCTACATGTGAACTAGCTAAAACCTCATTATACCCAAGATTCTTTTTAAGTACTACCGCAGATCCTCCTGCACCAATATCGTGAAGAAAAGCTCCCGTTTTATAATTTAGGTTTATCATATCACAGTTTCTATACCCACTTACCAAAAGTATAGTATTTACATCATCTCTTGATAAGATAAGTGATTTTCCCAACTCTAAACCAACAATCCTAGAACCACACATAGACTCAACATCAAACCCCCATGCATTTGTGGCTCCGATCTCGTATGCTGATTTAGTAAAAGCTAACCAGTTAAGATAATCTTTATGTTGTGCACCGTCCCAAATTACCACATCTATTTCTTTAGGGTCTATCCCAGCATTCTCTATAGCTTTTTTTGCCGCCATAATCCCCATATAACTAGTGGTATCATTAGGACCTGGCATCGGTTTTTTTAACACCCCTATTTTTTCGGTAAAAGCCTCCAATGGCATTCCAGTCATTTTTGCCATATCTTCAGCTGTCCAATAATTTTCAGGAATGTAGATTCCCATACCTGCAATACCAACATGATTCCTCATCACAATACCTCCCTATTATTTGTTATAATCTAAAAATTACTTTTAATTAAGTATATTGCAAAAAGTATACCAAATTAAAATATATAAAAGATATGTAATCGGAGGAATTGGTGTTGGTTAAAATGTGCTGCTATGTCCGAAATTTATAACATGTCATTATTCTGTTACATTCTAAATGCTGTTTAAGTGTCAATCTAATAATAAAAAAATGTACCTATTCTGGTACATTTTTTATTATTAGATTTCTAAATTATATTTTTTAATTTTTTCATATAGTCTAGAACGACTAATATTTAAAATTTTTGCTGCTAAACGTTTATTACCTTTAGTATATTTTAGACACTCTCGTATTGCTTCTTCCTCAGCTTGTTCAATAATATTTCTAAGAGTTTTATTAAAAGAATTTTCGTTATTAATCTTTTTCTGTTTTACTTTACCTTCAGGCTTGGAAATAAAAATAGGGAGATGTTCAATAGATATATAATTTGAATCTGTAAGATTTATCGCTCTTTCTAGTACATTCTCTAACTCCCTAACATTTCCAGGCCAATGATATACTTTTAACAACTTTAACGCTTCATCGGTAATTCTAAAAACATATTTACCAATTTGATCAGACAATTTATTTAAAAAGTATTTAGATAAAATACTAATATCTTCAATCCTTTCTCTCAGAGGTGGTATTTCGATCATCATAACATTGATTCTATAATATAAATCTTCCCTAAACTTATTTTCTTCAACAAGTTTTTTTAAATCTTTATTTGTAGCAGCTATAATCCTAACATCAACTTTAATAGAGGTTGTACCTCCAATCCTATCTATCTCTTTTTCTTGTAGTACCCTAAGAAGTTTTGCCTGCATTCCCAAAGGCATTTCTGCTATTTCATCCAAAAAAATAGTTCCTCTGTTCGCCAACTCAAATTTCCCAATTTTCCCACCTTTTTTTGCTCCTGTAAAAGCACCTTCTTCATAACCAAAAAGCTCTGATTCTAATAACTCCGATGGTATAGCTGCGCAATTAATTTTAACAAAAGGATAATTATTTCTCTTACTTTCATTATGTATAGCATGGGCAAATAATTCTTTACCTGTTCCACTTTCCCCTAATAATAACACATTTGAATCACTTTGAGCCGCCTTTTTTGCAAGCAATTTTGTTTTTATTATTCTTTCACTTTCTCCAATAATATTTTCCCAAGAATACTTAGAACCTGATAGTTCTTTTAATTTTACTTTATAAAAATTTAGTTGATGCTCAAGCAACTGATTTTTCTTAACAATTTCTTCAAATTCTTTTATGTCTTTAAACAACACTAAACCAAAACCATAAATAACATTACCGTAGTCATCTAAGATTGGTATTCTATGCACTATTGCTGTTTTACCATTTTTAAACTTATGTTTCCAAGCAATTTCTGGTTTTTTCTTCTCAAAAACATACGGGAATCTAGTATTTTCATCTATTTCATATACTTTTTTACCTAACATATCTTCTCTCTTCAACCCAAGAAATTCACAAAAACAATTATTAATTAGCCTAATACGAGTATCTTTATCTATTAATATTATAGGTACAGGAATAGGGTCAAAAATTTTATTTAATAGATTTACTAAATAATTATCATTTATAATTGTTGTTCTCTCCATTATATCACCCCATAAATTTCTTCCTACCCATAATTATATCACTAAATTTTCTAAATTAAATCATTTTAGTGATAATATAATAAAAAATTACTCCTCTTTTTATGAGGAGTAATTTTCTATTCCTTCTTAAGTACAAAATTAAATTACTATTCCACCACTTACTTCAATAATAGCACCGTTTACATAACTTGCTTCATCAGAAGCTAAGAATGCAAAAACATTAGCTATTTCTTCAGGCTTACCTAATCTCTTTAAAGGAACTTTATCTTCCATAGCCTTAATAACCTTTTCAGGCATAGGATCTATTATTGAAGTTGCAATAAATCCAGGACATACCGCATTCGCTCTAATACCTTTTCTACCTAATTCTTTTGCCCAAGTCTTTGTCATTCCATTAACTGCAAACTTAGAAGCTGCATAATTTGTTTGACCAAAATTACCATATATTCCTACTATTGAAGAGGTATTTAAAATTACACCTGAGTTTTGGTTAATCATAATATCAACAACGGCTTTTGTACATAGATAAGTTCCTTTTAAGTTAATATTTATTACCCTATCAAACTGCTCATCTGTCATTTTGGCTAATTGAGCGTCTGAAATGATCCCGGCATTATTTACCAATACATCGATTTTGTTATACCTCTCCATTAAATCATTTACCATGTTGTTAATCTCTTCCTTATTTGTTACATCTACTTTATAACCGACAGCTTCTCCACCCATTTCCTTTATCTCGTTTACAACCTTTTCAACATTATTTTGATCTATATCACAAACAGCTACTTTAGCCCCTTCTTGAGCAAATTTTATAGCAGTTGCTGCACCGATACCATTAGCTGCACCAGTAATAATACAAACTTTATCTTTTAATCTCATTGTTCATCCCTCCACTTTGTTAAACTAATTTATAAACTTTATTTCCATACTCATCAAAGTAGACAAAATCAACTTCATCTCCAATATTTATATTTTTACCTTCTTCATATCCCTCAATTTTTGATAATACCCTATTTTCTCCTTCTTCAACAATGCCAATCAAATATGGAGTTTGCCCTTTAAATTTTTCAGTAGGAACATTAACTATTGTATAAGTATATAACCTCCCTTTATTTGACACACTATCTACCTCCTTCTAAAAATGTGTACACAACATGTAGAAGCTGTTCCACCAATATTATGTGTCAAACCTATTTCTGCATTTTTTACTTGCCTTTCTCCAGCTTCACCTCTAAGCTGAGTTACAGCTTCATACACTTGGCTTAATCCTGTTGCACCTATAGGATGTCCTTTAGCTTTTAATCCTCCACTAGGATTAATAGGGATTTTACCATTGATCGCAGTTAAACCTTCTTCTACAGCAAAACCGCCCTTACCTTTTTCAAAGAATCCAAGATCTTCAGTATGAATAATTTGTGTAATTGTAAAGCAATCGTGAACTTCTGCAAAATCGATATCTTCAGGTTTTACATTCGCCATTTCATATGCTTCTTTAGCAGCTTTAATAGTTGCAGGAAATTCGGTAATAATTTTTTTAGAAGCTAAGGTCAATGTATCTCCTGCATGACCAGAACCAATTATTTCCACTAATGGTTTTTGAGTTAATTTTTCTGCAACTTCAGTGGCAGCTAATACTGTAAATACTGCACCATCCGTTATCAATGAACAATCAAAAACAGTAAATGGGTATGCAACTGGAAATCCAGTAACCACTTTTTCAATAGTTAACTTTTTATGCATTTGAGCATTGGGATTCAAAAGAGCATTATCATGGTTTTGTACAGCTACCATGGCCATCTGTTCCCTTGTAGTACCATACTCATACATATGCCTGTTAGCAATCAAAGCAAATAGAGAAGGAAAAGTTGCCCCTATTTCAAATTCTGTCGTACCATCAGATGCACTAGCTAAAGCAGATGTAACCACTTCAGTTTCCCTATGGGTCATTTTTTCTACGCCACCAACTAACACAACATCGTATAAACCTGAAGCAACTGCTAGATACCCATAACGGAAAGCTAATCCCCCAGAGGCACATGCATTTTCTGTCCTTAAAGTAGGAATATTACCAAGTTCTAATACCTCAGAAGCTAATGCCCCCATATGACTTTGATTACATAAATATGAGCTATTGAAATTACCAATATACAATGCTTCTATAAGTCCTTTATCAATTCCAGCATCATTAATTGCTTTAGACCCTGCTTCTTTAATTAACTCTTTAAGTGACTTATCTGGGAAAACTCCCATTTTAGTTTCACCTATACCAATTACTGATACACTCCTCAAAATTTATAACCTCCTTTGTAATTTATTTTTATTTTAAAGGTATGAGGCAAGAACCTCATACCTTTAAAAGTTATTACTTACAAATAGTAGCAACTTCAGCTGAAATTAATGGCTCCACCCTAAACCATTCAGTTCATCTATAGTTTTTTGTCTAATAAAAATAGTTTTAAACAGCAGTAAGTATAAAAAAGAGATTATTTTCTTTTTAATTCTATGCAATTTGTATGCCAAAACCTAATTCTATTAGAAATTTAATAGTAATTCATTATACTCTTAACTATTTTCACTGCATCTTAAAACTCTAGTAATTATTGCTGCGTAAAAAAAAAGGAAGGTTAATTCCCTTCCAATCTAAAGATAAAATCAATTTTATAATGATGATTTTCTTTTTATAATCTCGTAAGGTACTACACATCTTTTTCCCCTTACCCCTTGTTCTATAGCTTGCGCTACTAAGTTCATAGCTTCTTCCCCTAATTTAAAGGGATTAATTTCTATAGATGTTAAAGGTGGTGTGGCTAAAGAAGCTAAAATACTATTGTTAAAACTAACTATAGCTATATCATCGGGTATCTTTATTCCCAAACTTTGGAAACTCTTAGCTAAAGGAAAGGCTATAACATCATCGGTGACGATTAAAGCATCGGGCCTTTCTTTTAGTTTTGCAATAATTTTTCCATATTGATAGCCGGTCTCTTCATCGAAATCCCCAAAAAATAGTAGATTTTCATCAAAGGGTAACCCTTTGTTCCTTAACCCTTCCTTATACCCCGCTAACCGCATTTGGGTTACTGTTAAGTTTTTATTCCCAGCTAAAAAAGCTATTTTTTGCCGACCACTGTTGATTAAATCAATAGTCACCTGAAAAGCTGCCATAAAGTTATCATTATCTACATGGTTAACCCTTTCTTTATATAAATCTGGTGTACCAATTAACGAAAAAGGGAAATCCTCAGAACACAAAAAATCTATACAATGGTCATTTACTTTACTGAAAGTTAAGATAATCCCATCGACTTTAGAACTTCTAATAAAGTTTTGAACTACATTCAATTCCTCATCTTTTTCAAAATTCGTAGATAACAATAAATCATATCCTGATTGGGAGGCCCCTTTGACAATCCCCCTTAAAACTTCTGGGAAAAAGGGATTTAAGAAAATATCCTCGGAACTAGTAGGCATGATTATACCTACTGTTCCCGTCTTTTTACTAGCTAATGATCTAGCAATAGCATTTGGGTAATATCCTAGTTCCTTCATACAACGTATTACTTTATCTGCTGTAGCTTTACTGATTCTAGGGTTTTGAGATATTACCCTTGAAACAGTAGAGGGAGAAACACCAGCCTTTTTAGCCACATCCTTTATAGTAACGGAATTCTTTTTCATTCCCTCACTCCTATTCTATTTAAACAAATTAACTATACAATAGGTAGAAAGCAAGATTTGTCACGATGACAAACCTTGCTCTAATCTTACTTAGGCTTTTTCTAATTCCCAGATTTCTTTAGCGTACTGTTCTATAGTTCTATCAGAACTAAATTTACCAGCATTAGCTAAATTTATCCAGCATTTTCTCGCCCATCCTAATCTATCTTTATATGCATCATTAACCCTTTGTTGAGCTTCCCTATAACTTTCAAAGTCTTTGATTACATAATAGTGGTCAGGTTTATGCCAGCTTGCTCCTATAAGCAAGGCGTCGTGTAATTCTTTAAACATTCCCGTTCCACCATCATCAAAGGTACCATCTATTAGGGAATCTACTACCCTTTGTAACCCCTTAACTTTTTTATACTCTTCTTTAGGATTATAATCCTTAAGTTTTGCTATATCTTCTACCCTTAACCCGAAGATAAAGTTATTTTCTTCTCCAGCTTCTTCTACAATTTCCACATTAGCCCCATCATATGTTCCTATAGTCGGAGCACCATTTAACATAAATTTCATGTTACCGGTACCTGAAGCTTCTTTTCCTGCTGTAGAAATTTGTTCAGAAATGTCTGCTGCTGGGAATAATTTTTCTGCATAAGAAACCCGATAATTTTGAACAAAAACAACTTTTATTTTCCCGTTAATTTCTTTATCATTATTTACTAAATTTGCAATTTCGTTGATGAATTTTATTATTCCTTTAGCCCTAAAATACCCTGGAGCAGCTTTAGCACCGAAAATAAAGGTTCTTGGTAGGATATCTAAATCTGGTTGTTCTTTTAATCTGTAGTATAGATCTAAAATGTAGAATGCCTTAAGAAGCTGTCTTTTATACTCGTGTAATCTCTTTATTTGAATATCGAATATTGAAGTAGTATCGATATCTATCCCTTCTACCCTTTTAATATATGCCGCTAATTGCTCTTTTTTAGTTTGTTTAATTTCCATAAATCTTTCTAAAACTGTTTTATCGTCAGCAAACTTTTCTAATTTCTTAAGTTCAGTTAGATTAGTAATCCAACTATCTGATTCTAATAATTCTGTTATAAGTCTTGATAATTCAGGATTACTCTGTAACAACCACCTTCTTTGAGTAATTCCATTGGTTTCATTGTTAAATCTCTCAGGATAAATCTTATACCAATGATTTAGTTCTTGGTTAACTAAAAGGTCTGTATGAAGTTGAGCAACACCGTTGGTAGATTTTGTTCCATAAATAGATAACCACGCCATTTTAATGTTTCCGTTATGAATTATAGCATATTTGTCTAATTCCTCTTCCTTAACCCCTTTACCTAGAAGTTCTTCTTTTAATTGCTCATCAATTTTTTCTATTATAGTATAGATTTCTGGCAATAATTTTTTATAGAGCTTAATAGACCATTGTTCTAGTGCCTCTGCTAGTAGAGTGTGGTTGGTATAAGCAAAGGTGTTAACAACGATTTCCCAAGCTTTATTCCAATCTAATTTTTCTACCTTTGTTAAAATCCTCATCATTTCAGGAATTGCCACCGCTGGGTGTGTGTCATTTAGCTGGATAGCATGTAACTTATGAAAATTATCAAAGGAGTTGTACTTAGCCTTATGTTTCCTTACTAAATCCTGTAAAGAAGCGGAAACAAAGAAATATTGTTGTTTTAAACGTAGTAATTTTCCTTCATCGGTGGAATCATTGGGATATAGAACCTTTGATATATTTTCTGCATCATTCTTAGCTTTAACTGCCAAATCATATTCTTGATCATTAAAGGCTTGGAAATCAAATTCATTTACAGCTTCCGCTTGCCATAACCTTAACGTGTTAATAGTTTCTTGTCCGTAGCCGATAACAGGTGTATCGTAAGGCACTGCTATTACATCTCCATCGGCAAAGGACACAATAACAGATTCTGATCCTTTTCTGATAGACCAAGGTTCACCGTATTCTAACCAGTTATCCCCTTCTTCCACTTGGAAACCATTTATAAATTTTTGTTTAAAAATTCCATACTGATACCTTATCCCATAACCATGTAAAGGATAACTTAAAGTAGCAGCAGAGTCTAAGAAACAAGCGGCTAACCTTCCTAATCCTCCATTTCCTAAACCAGCATCATATTCAGCATCTTCTATCTGGTTGTAATCGACACCTAATTCAGCTAGTAACTCTTCTACGTCTTTTTTCTTTTGCATGTTAATTAAGTTATTAGTTAGAGCTCTTCCCATCAAAAATTCAGCAGATAAATAATATGCTTGTTTTTTGCCTTCAAACTTTTCCTGGGATTTTATCCACTGGGGAACAATTTCTTCCATTAGAGCTTTTGCTAATACAACATACTTTTCTTTGTTTGTTAAACCTTCAACCCTTTTACCAAAGGTTGTGAGAGCGTAACTCTCCATTCTTTCTAAAATTAACTCTTTGTTTTTCATCATTAAATACCTCCCTAAGATACTGACGTATTGTAAAACTTTTTTTATATAAAAGTAGCTTAAACAACCTTTATTTATAGCTTTTTACAAAAAACAACTTGCCACCCCCTTAATCTTCGTTCATAATTGAGGTACACACACCAAATAAACAAAGAAAGAAAGGAGTGACAAGTTGTTACCTCAATTTATAACATATTGTTTAGAAATAATCAAGCAGCAAAATGAAATTATCTGTACTTTAATTACTTTGCTTATTAAAAAGAATGTGTTTAATAAACCTTCAAAGGAACCAGTTAATAAACCATATAGGAAACTTCAGGTGGATGAGCTCCCTGTAGTTGAGAAGT
>NZ_FOIF01000016.1 GCF_900111575.1 Anaerobranca gottschalkii DSM 13577
TACTATCAAGCCGCTTAAGCAGCCGACCAATGGGTTGGAGTCGTGAAGGACTGCGGGCAATGGCTGAGTTACGAGCATATTTAAGTAGTGGTGGCAAAATTACACTTAAACATTTAAAATCAGAAGCAAAGAAAAGCTATAGCCTGGAAAAAAATATTGTCCTAAAGATCAAAAATACCTATACCAAGGCACGTGAACTATTAAATAATGTACCTATATTAAGCAAAGGTAAAGTCATACCAATGTTTAAATGTTTGAAAGATATGCATAATGGAACATTTAATTTATAAACCAAAATAGAGTGGTCATCAATTTATAAATATCCTATAAAAAGTTGACACTATCCTAAAATAAAAAGAGATTGACATTTGACTTTAGTATAGAATATAATTAATTTAGTTAAATTTTAAAACTAAATATAAATTTCAGGGTGCTTTAGAGATAAAGCTTAAAAGGGAAAGAGGTTAGAATCCTCTACAGCCCCCGCTACTGTATTCAGGGATGAAATCTTCCATAACCACCGGTTTTCCGGGAAGGGGAAGAGAGTAAGATGATCTGTAAGTCAGGAGACCTGCCTTGAAATTTTCCTGTCATAGCTTCGGAGGGAAGTGTATGAGGTTTTTTTCTTGCCTTTAAACACACAGTAGCTATGCTGTGTGTTTTTATTATGATTTTCTCAAATACACTTTTATGATCCGAAGTTTATTGAACTCTTTTGACAAGATGGGAAAAATACAAAAACTAAAGAAGGGGATTGAAAATGAATAGAGAACGAATAATGAAATTAATTTTAACAGGTTTTTTTATTATATTTTCTTATATCGGTTCCTTGGTTAAGTTTTCTGGTTCTATAGCTTTAGATTCGTTGCCTGCATATTTTTCTGCTATTATTTTAGGACCCCTTTTGGGAGGATTCGTAGGACTTGTTGGCCATCTATTGACAGCTTTAACCAGTGGCTTTCCTATGACTTTGCCTATGCACTTATTTATTTCTGTAATGATGTTTATTATTGTTTTTCTATTCTCCATAGCTTATAGGAAAGGGAACTTCTTAGGGATTATCTTAGGAATTATTTTAAATGGCCCTGTTGCTGCAACTTTATCAGCATATATTTTTGCTAATTTAGTAGATATGTCTATATCTTTTTGGAATTTTATTTCTTTAATAATTGTTCCCTTAACATTAGCCTCTAGTGTTAATATTATTTTTGCCCATATTCTCTATAAAGCCATACCTAAAAAGTATTATTCTACTTATTGGTAAAGTTAGAAGGTTAACGGGTAAATTCATAAAAGAAGGAAGGATTAAATTGAGGGATTTTATGTTTGAAAAATATAGGGATTTAACTTTTTGTTGGCTGAATAGTAATGAGGCTATTGTAATTTCTTGTGATAGTTGTGGCGGTGTAGGTGCAAAGGAAAAGGATTATATCAAAGTTTCTCCAGAAGTTGTAGGGTATTATACTACCCAGGTTGCTTTAATGGAAATTTTAGCTGTAAAAGCACACCCCTTCGCTATTATTAATAACTTGGCTGTGGAGATGGATAGTACAGGTAAAGAAATCCTTAAAGGGATTAACAAAGCATTGGTAGCAGCAGAATTAAAAGATAAGGTTTATATAACAGGTAGTACAGAAGAAAACTTTCCTAGTTTACAAACAGCTTTGGGAATAACTGTTTTAGGAAAGGTTAATAAAGAAAACTGGACTTTACCTAAATCATATAGAGGGGACTTTATAGCTGTAATTGGTATTCCCAAAGTGGGAGAAGAAGTGATAATGGATTTTGGGCAAGAAACTTTACTTTTAGGAAGATATAAAAATTTACTTAAAAACCCTTATATTAATGAAATACTTCCAGTAGGTTCTAAAGGGATTTTATTTGAGTTACAAGAATTAGCTCAAAGCAATAACTTATCCTTTAGACTATTAGAAAAAATAACTTTAGACTTAAATAAATCTGCTGGTCCTGCAACCTGTGCTTTAATTACTTTTAATGAAAAAGATCTTTACCAAGTTAGCAAAGATATTTCATTACCCTTTAATATTATTGGGCAGTTTTGTTAGAAGGGAGTTTCATATGGGAAAAATAATTATAATTACTGGAGGAGCGAGAAGTGGTAAGTCCAGTTTTGCTGAAAAATTAGCAAAAGGGTATGGTCATAAAGTTTTATATATAGGAACTGCTATACCTCTAGATGAGGAAATGGCTGAAAGGATAAAAAAACACCAATTAATAAGAGATAAGAACTGGGATACATATGAAGGATATCAAAATTTTGGGAAATTGACAGAAATTTTGGGTGAATATCAATGTGTTTTATTAGATTGTGTGACTGTAATGCTTACAAATATAATGTACAGTTATCCTGAATTTACTGAAGAAAAAACCGAAAGAGAGGTTTTTGAGAAAATAGAAGAAAAATGTAAAAGGGAATTAGATATTTTAATTGATAATTCAAAGAAAATGAATATACCTTTAATACTGGTTACTAATGAATTGGGCTGGGGTATTGTCCCTGAAAATCCTTTAGTCAGGATATTTAGGGATATGGCAGGAAGGATAAATCAATACATAGCTAAAAAAGGTGAAGAAGTTTATTTAATGATATCTGGGATTCCGTTGAAAGTGAAGGGAAGATAATGAAAAGATTTTTGCTGATGGTACAGTTCTTTACTAGAATTCCAATAAATAAAGAATTTGAGATAGAAGAAGGGGATTTTCATAAGGGTGTAATTTATCTGCCTTTGATAGGGCTTATTATAGGACTATTTATGGCAGGGATCTATTATATTACTAAAACTTATTCTGGTGATATTATCGCTATTGTTATGGCCTTATTGTTTGGTTACCTAATAACTGGTGCTTTACACATCGATGGTTTAGCAGATACCTGTGATGCCATTTTTACTATGAAAACTAAAGAAAAAATGTTAGAAATAATGAAAGATAGTAGGCTTGGTACCTACGGGACTTTAGCTGTCCTTTTCGACATTTTATTAAAAGTGTCGTTATTACTCTCCCTCGATAAAAGTTATAGAGCCATAGCAATAATTGTAGCTCCAGTTATTGGGCGAACCTTTTTAACTGTTTCTTTATATAAAGCTGAATATCCTAGGAAGGATGGTACAGGCAATCTTTTTGTAGGCAAAGTTACTTTATTAGATATTGTTTTAACGATGGTTATTTCTCTATTTTTAATTTTTTTCATCTTAAGAGTTGAGGGCTTGTTAGTTTTTGCTATAGCAATCCCCTTTACCTTATTAGTAAGAAAATATTTAATAGGAAAAGTTGGTGGGCTTACCGGGGATATGTTAGGAACAATAAATGAAGTAAATGAAATACTTACCCTCTTTATTTTGATGTTCCTTCAAAATTGGAGGTAAAGGAATGAAAGAAACTATTTTATATTTAATTCGCCATAGTGAATCAACCTATAATCAAAGGAAAGTTTATTATGGAAGAATAGATTGTCCTTTAAGCGAATTTGGGGTTAGACAATCCCAACTTCTCAAAGGAAAATTGAAAAAAGTAAAATTTGATCAGGTAATATCTAGTCCACTTAAGAGATGTCTTCATACAGCAACTATTATTACTGGTCTTAGAGAACAAGAAATTTTGACAGTCGATGGGTTTAAGGAATTGGATTTTGGACTTTGGGAAGGATTAAATTTTGAAGAAATTGCCGCTAACTATCCGGATAATTGGGAGGATTGGAAAAGGGATTGGAAAAGGGCAACTCCAATAAATGGAGAAAATTTTATGGAAATGTACAATAGGGTAACAAAAGCATTGACAAACATTTTACAAAAATATCAAGGAAGAAAAATTCTCTTAGTTTCCCATAAAGGGTGTTTACAGATCATCGCCTCTTATCTTTTAATACAAAATGAAAATCTGTTTTGGAATTTTGATTTTAAACAGGGTAAATACAGTGTCTTTGAAATTATAGATAATTTTTGTGTTTTAAAAAAAATCAACTGTTGATGGGGTGATTAAATGGAAAGGAAAAGTATAATGGTTCAAGGAACAGCCTCATCTGTTGGTAAAAGTGTAATATGTACTGCAATTTGCCGTATTTTAACAGAAGATGGGAAACGGGTTGCACCCTTTAAAGCCCAAAACATGTCTTTAAATTCCTATATTACTGAAGATGGTTTGGAAATAGGTAGAGCTCAAGGAATTCAAGGGGAGGCCTGTAAAATAAAGCCAACTGTAGAAATGAATCCCATTTTATTAAAGCCAACTGCCGATAATAAAAGTCAAATAGTTGTTAAAGGAAAGGTTTTAGCTAATTTGGAAGCACAGGAATACTATAGTATTAAAGGAAAGCTAAAAAGAATAATAAAAGAATGTTATTTTAAACTATTAAATAACAATGATGTCGTAGTAATAGAAGGGGCAGGTAGTCCTGCAGAAATCAATTTAAATAAAGATGATATTGTTAATATGGGTATGGCAAAAATGGCTAATTCGCCTGTTCTTTTAGTAGCAGACATAGATAAAGGAGGAGTTTTTGCATCTATTTATGGGACGGTGATGTTATTAGATGAGGAAGATAGAAAAAGAATTAAAGGAATTATTATTAATAAATTTCGAGGGGATATTGAAATCTTAAAACCTGGTTTAAAAACAATTGAGAATTTAGTTAATATACCTGTTATAGGGGTTATTCCATATTTTCTGTATAAAATTGAAGATGAAGACAGTGTTACAGATTGGGCGAGGTATAAAAGGCAAGGGGATTTTCATATTGCTGTTATAAAATTACCTAGAATATCAAATTTTACAGATATTAACCCATTATTACTATATGAAAATATTGATTTAAAGTTTGTTGAGTTACAAGATGATTTAGGAGAAGTAGATTTGATAATTTTACCAGGAAGCAAAAATACTATAGAAGATTTACAAGCTTTAAAAAAGACAGGAATGTTTGATAAAATTTTAAAGGCCTATAAAAAGGGTGTTAATATTTTTGGGATTTGTGGGGGCTACCAAATGTTAGGTAAGGAAATAAAGGATTGTTATGGAGTAGAGAGTTCTATAAAATCTACTAATGGTTTTAATTTACTTCCTATTACCACTGAATTTAGGCAAGATAAAATAACAACATTATCAGATGGGGAGGATATGCTATTTAATTGTCCGGTGAAAGGCTATGAAATACATATGGGTAAGACAGAATTTGTAGAGAATAGTATTTATCCATTAATTAAGGTTGAAAAAGAGGGACAAATTTATTTTGATGGTTGTTTTAACGAGGATAAAAATGTATTTGGAACTTATTTTCACGGTATTTTTGAAAATCAGGAATTCACTTTAAACCTTTTAAATTTACTTAGAGTAAATCGTGGTAAAAGACCAGAAATAGTAAAAGTCGATTATGAGGAGCATAAAGAAAAAGAGTATACAAAACTAGCCCAACTAGTGAGGGAAAACTTGGATATAAAAAAACTTTATCAAATTATAGAGGAAGGTCATCGTGATTAACTTTTGGTTAGCTTTTATCTTAGATATTTTATTAGGGGATCCATATTGGTTTCCCCATCCAGTAAAAGTTATAGGTATGTATATTATTTATTTTGAAAAACTAATAAGAATGAAAAACTGGAATAAAGAGCTGCTCAGAATATGGGGAATATGTTTAGTTTGTTCAACCATAGGACTAACTTATATAATTGGTTTATTTGCCTTAAATTTTTCTAAAAGTATATCTATCTTTCTTTACAATCTACTGAATATATCTTTAATTTGGTTATGTATATCCCCCAAAGGTTTATATGTAGAAAGTATGAAAGTATACCATGCTTTAAGGTTAGGGGATCTTGAGAAAAGTAGGTATTTATTGTCCCGTATTGTTGGAAGAGATACTGATAATTTACAAGATGAAGATATTATAAAGGCCACAGTAGAAACTGTTGCAGAAAATACATCAGATGGAGTTATAGCACCATTATTTTATATAGGAATTGGCGGTCCCCTTTTAGGACTAGTATACAAAGCAGTAAATACTCTGGATTCTATGGTTGGATATAAAAATGAAAAGTATCAACATTTTGGGTGGGCATCAGCAAAAATCGATGATTTGTTTAATTATATACCTGCTAGAATAACAGGTTTTTTATACATTATTTCAGCATACATTTGGAAAATGGACTACAAAAACAGCTGGCGAATACTGTTGAGGGATAGAAGTAAACATGCTAGTCCAAATGCAGGGTGGCCTGAGAGTGCTGTGGCGGGGGCGTTAAAAATTCAGTTAGGAGGACCAAATAGATATTTTGGAAAAGTAGTTGATAAAGAATATATAGGAGACAGGATAAAAAAAGTAGAGTATAAAGATATTTTACGGGTGAATAAATTGATGTATACAGCTACAATGATATTTTTAATACTTATGTCTGCTATATTTAAAATTTAAAAATTTTTATGGAGGTAAAAATGGATTTTCATGGAGGGAATATTTATAGATATAATAATACTAATTTGATTGACTTTAGTTCTAATATAAATCCCTTAGGAATACCATATATATTTAAAAAAAAGTTGATAGATAATTTAGATGTATTAACTAGATATCCAGATATACACTATAAAAAAATGCGGGAAACTATAGGAAGTTACCTAGGAGTTGACAACTTTAATTCAGTTATACCTGGAAACGGTGCAGTTGAAATCATATATAAAACACTTTTGGCTCTAGATATCGAGGAAGTACTAATTGCTGCTCCGACCTTTGCTCAATACCGTATAGCAGCAGGATTAAAGAAAATACCCTATGAAGAAGTAGTAGTGTATATGGAAAATGGTAAATTTCTCAAAGAAAAATTATTAGAAAAGATAAATAATCTTCCAAATAAATCTTTAGTTATAATTTGTAACCCTAATAATCCGACAGGGACGTTAATACCGTTAGAGACTATAGAGATTATAGCCCAAAAGTTAATAAAGAAAAAGGGTTATTTATTATTAGATGAAGCATTCATTGAATTTACTGATAATTATCCTGTAAGTAGTATGGTTAAAAATTTGAAAAATTACCAGAACATAATTATTATAAGGGCTGCAACTAAATTCTTTGGTATTCCTGGGATTCGTTTAGGTTATGGAGTTTCAGAAAATGAATTATTGATAAATAAAATAAAAGGGATAATGGAACCCTGGAATGTAAATGCTTTAGCGGTATTGGCAGGAGAAACTATTTTTTTAGATAAAAATTATATCAAAGATTCCCGAAAATGGATCAGAAAAGAAAAGGTGTTTTTTGAAAGAAATTTAGAAAAGTTATCAAAGGTAATTTATCTAAATTCTCAAGCTAATTTTATATTATTAAAGATAAAAGATATGGAAGCACAAAAGGTTAAAAAGATGCTTTTACAAAGAAATATTCTCATCCGTACTTTGGAGGGATTTACTGGTATAGATCAAAACTATTTTAGGGTTGCAATCAAAGATAGGAGAAACAATGAATATTTTTTTCAAAAGCTAAAAGAGGTAATATTCCATGAAAGTAATAGCTAAAGTTCCTGGATCTTGTGGAGAGTTAATTCAAGGACTAATCGGGGGTAAAGAGCTTTTAGTTTCATATCCAGTAAACCTTTATTCTACAGTAGAAATTACACTTAAGGAAAAGAATACAACAAGAAAATTAGATTTAACAAAGCATCTGAAGGTATACAAAGTATTTAGATTATTTCTAAAGAAACTTTCTTTAGAGTATCTTATAGATAAATTTGAAATAAATATTTCTAATCAAATACCGGTAGGTAAAGGGATGGCAAGCAGTACTGCCGATTTGGCAGGGGTTTTATGGGGAGTATCAACTTTATTAAATTACCCTATAACAGACAAAGAGTTGGGAAAAATATTAGCTCTTGTAGACCCAACAGATAGTACTATATTTAAAGATTTAAGTTTATTTGATCCTAAAAAGGGTAAGGTAGTTAAAAACCTTGGTCCTGTACCACATTTTTCTATTTTAGTTTTACAAGGATATGGGACTATAGATACCAAAAAACTTTATAAAAACAAAAATAACAAAGGCAGAAAAGATTTAAAGGAATTGATAGTTAAACTAAATAGGGCTTTAAAAGAGGGTAATATTCAAAGTTTAGGGGAAATAGCTACTTTGAGTGCCTTGGAAAATCAAAAAATACTCTATAAACCTTATTTAGAGGAAGTTATAAATTTAGTTTATAAATATAATGGCTATGGATTAAACATAGCCCATAGTGGTACGGTATGTGGTGTAATATATGATGAAAAATTTGATAAAGAAAAATTTTTACAAGAACTTAGTATCAAACATCACCAAACCTTTGAAAAAATTTATCCTCTTCAAAGTATTGATGGTGGTGTTAAAATAAAAATTGAAAGGGAGATGAAAAAAAATGTTTAAAAGGGTATTGAGTTTGTTTTTAATTTTAGTTTTAGCTTTATTTCTAGTTACAGGTTGTAGTACTAAGGATGAAGGAAAAAACCTTCAGGAAAAAGAGCAAAAAGAAGCTATTCAAACAGAATATCCATTAACAATTACTGATTCTTATGACAATGAAATTGTTATCAATGAACAACCTAAAAGGGTAATAAGTGTTGCACCTAGTATAACAGAAACGATTTTTGCACTAAATAAAGATGTAGTTTTAGTAGGCAGAACAGATTTTTGTGATTATCCTGCTAAAGTATCGGAAATACCATCCATTGGTACATTAAGAAACCCAAATATCGAGCAAATAGTTGCTTTAGAGCCAGATTTAGTTATTGCATCAACCCATTTTACAGAAGAAGTTTATAATAAATTACAAGAACTAGATATTCCTGTGTTAGTTTTAAACCCTAATGATAGTTTTGAAGGAGTTTATCATGTAATCATTACTTTAGGTAAAGTTTTAGATGCTAATGAAAAAGCTGAAAAAGTAGTAGAAGAAATGAAAAATACAGTAAAAGAAGTAAAAAATAAAGTGAAAGATTTAGAAAAACCCAGGGTTTATTATGTGATTGGTTTTGGAGAGTTTGGAGATTGGACTGCAGGTAAAGGGACTTTTATAAGTGAAATGATTAACATGGCAGGTGCTATAAATGTAGCTGATGACATTGAGGGTTGGAGTTACAGTTTGGAAAAATTGTTAGAACATGATCCAGATTTATTGATAGTTTCAAATCAATACAATGCTAAAGAAGGTATTATGTCTACAGAAGGATACAAAGAGTTAACAGCAGTAAAAGAAGGAAGAGTGTATGAAATAGATAACAATCTTTTAGATCGTCAAGGTCCAAGATTAGCTAGTGGTTTAAAGGAGTTAGCGAAAATTTTTCATCCAGAAGTAATTAAATAGGAAAAAAGGGATTAAAAAATGAGCTATATAGAAAAAAGGAAGCATTATAAAAGACTATTTTTAGTTGTTATAGTTGTATTATTATTTGTAATAGTTTATGCTAGCACTTTAGGGGCAGCGAATATAACATTTAATCAAAGTTTAAGGATAATAGCGGAAAAGATACCTATTTTGAATAGGTATCTTTTCGACCATTCTATTCCAAATAATTTTAGAATAATTATATGGAAAATTCGCCTTCCTAGAATATTTTTAGCAGGACTTGTAGGGATGGGACTTTCCGTTGTTGGGGCAACCTTTCAAGGGATGTTTAAAAACCCTATGGCTGAGCCATATGTTTTAGGCATTTCTTCGGGAGCCGCTTTAGGGGCAACAATAGGTATAATTTTAGGGTTAGAAAACTATGGAACAGGAATAGGTTTGATCAATATTTTTGCTTTCATAGGAGCAATTTCTACTGTAACGTTAGTTTATAATGTTGCAAGAATTGGATTTAAAGTACCAACAATAAGTTTATTACTGGCAGGAATTGCAATAAGTTCTATGATGTCATCTTTAATATCTATTTTGATGATTTTCAATAGAGATAAGGTTGAAAATATTGTATTTTGGATCATGGGCAGTGTTTCAGCAGCAAGTTGGCGGCATATTTATATATTAGCACCAGTGACTATTGTTGGTAGTGGTGCAATATATTTTTTTGCTAAAAATTTAAATATTTTAATGTTAGGGGAAGAGTCTGCTCAAAATTTGGGGGTGGAAGTTGATAAAACAAAAAAGTATTTATTAATACTTTCTACTATTATTGTAGCTTTTACCGTTTCAGTAAGCGGTATTATAGGATTTGTAGGTTTAATAGTACCCCATGGAGTGAGAATGTTATTAGGGCCCGACCATAGAGTTCTTATTCCTTTTACAGCTTTAATAGGTAGTATTTTTTTAATTATCACCGATACTATTGCAAGAACAATAATAGCTCCTAGCGAAATTCCTGTTGGAGCAGTTACAGCTGTTTTGGGTTCTCCATACTTTTTATACTTACTATATAAAACAAAGAAAAAGGTAGGCTAAATAAAATGTCCCAAATTTTGATAAGTGGATTATCTTGGAAATATGAAACACAAAAGATATTAACAGACATAAAATTAAATATAGAAAGAGGAAAGTTTTATAGTATTATTGGACCAAATGGCTCTGGAAAAACAACATTATTAAAAAATATTTTAAAAATATTACCAGTAGAGAAAAAAACTATTTTTTTACAAGGACAAGATATTAATAAAATTTCTATCAAAAATTTAGCAAAAAAAATAGCCCATGTTCCTCAAGATACTAAAATTGATTTTGATTTTACTGTTCTAGATCTTGTGATGATGGGAAGGAACCCATATTTAAAACATTTTCAATTAGAGGGAGAAAAGGATTTAGAAATTGTAAAAGGAGCCATGGAAGCAACTGGGGTGTGGGAGTTTAGAAATAAATCAATTAATAACTTAAGTGGTGGAGAAAGACAAAGGGTTATAATCTCAAGGGCTTTGGCACAACAAAGCGATATTTTGTTGTTAGATGAGCCAATCTCTAACTTAGATCTTTACCACCAGATTGAAATATTAGATTTAATTCATAAAATTGTTAAGGAGAAGGGGAAAACTGTCATAGCTGTTCTTCATGACTTAAATTTAGCTGCCCAATATAGTGATTATGTAATATTATTAAATAAAGGTAAAGTTTTTACTGAAGGGAAACCTGAAGAAGTAATAACAGAAAAAAATATTTCAGAAGTATATAAAATAAATTGTCGTGTAATTAAAAATCCATGTGATAATACACCCCTTGTAATTACAATTGCAAATAAAGGTGAAAAGGAGAGAAAAAAATAAATGGAAAAAAGATTTGTTCAAGTTTATACCGGCGATGGTAAAGGAAAAACAACGGCTGCCCTAGGTTTAGCTTTAAGGGCAGCCGGTTGGGGGTACAAAATACTTTTTGTTCAATTCTTAAAAGGACAACATAGTGGTGAAGTAGAAAGTATTAAGTTTTTAAAAAATATAGAACTGTTAAAAATAGGGGCAATAGATAAGTTTACTTGGCAGTTGACTGAGGAGGAATATAAAGCTGTTTATGACAAAGTTCAGAGGGAGTGGAGTAATCTCATAAAAACTTTAAAAAATTCTAATTATGATATAATTGTATTAGATGAAATTTTAGGAACAATTAAGAGTGGTTTAGTAACTGAAGAACAGGTTTGCTCATTAATAGATGAAAACAGGGATAAGGTAGAAATAGTTTTAACTGGCAGAAATTTGACGGAAAATTTAAAGGATAAAGCTGATTTATTAACAGAAATGAAAAATGTCCGCCATTACTATCAAAAAGGAGTAAAAAATAGAAAAGGAATTGAAAAATAAAAGTAGAATTATTTTCTATAAGATTGGAATAATAATAATTTATAAACTATTATTGAGGAGGGGGTATTTTGATTTCTATTAAAAGTGTAAGGAAAAAGTATGACAATGATAACGATATAAAGTTCAAGGATTATACCTTTGAACCAGGAAAATCATATTGTATTTTAGGGCCTTCAGGAAGTGGAAAGTCCACCCTTTTAAATTTAATTGGTGGATTAATAAGTCCCACAGAAGGAATAATCAATATAAATGGCACCTGTTTAAATTGTTTATCTCCTAAGGAACTAGACCGATATTGTTTTCAAAATATCGGATTTATCCCCCAAGAACTAAAGTTATTTGCTGAATTTACCGTTGAAGATAATCTAAGAATTTTAGAAGTGGAAGGAAAACTAGCTTTTAGTATCGATGAAGTCCTTTCGTGGGTAGAAATGATGGACAAAAGGAAAAGTAAAATTAAAAATTTATCCGGTGGAGAAAAGCAGCGGGTAGCTATTGCCAGGGCATTGATAAAATCCCCTAAAGTAATGTTATGTGATGAACCAACTGCTTCATTAAATACAGCTAAAGGGATACAAATAATAGAGCTAATTACCAAATTACATAAAGAACAGGATAATACATTGCTAGTAGTAACCCATGATGATAGGTTGACGGGATATTTTGATAATACTTTAAACATAAGGGACCTTTTAGGGGGTGGCCATTATGTTTAAATATATCTTAAAGAGTATATGTGGTAGAAAAATAGAAACGATTCTATTTATTATTGCCATAGTAGTATCTTTATCTGTCTCAATGGGGGCAGTTAATATTTCTTCTGGGATCAGAGAAGGGATAATTAAAGTTGATGGAGAGTACGATATTATTATTGGGCCTAATGGCAGTGATACTCAACTTCTCCTTTCTACTTTGTTCTTTAGTGAACATCCTTTAGGAGTTATTAGTTATAGTAATGTAGAAAAACTTAAAGAAAGGGGAGATTTAGAGGTCGTAGTCCCCCTAGCTTTAGGAGATAACTTTAGAGGAAATAATTTAGTAGGAACAAGTCCCTTATTTTTACGGAATAAAGAAATTAAGGAAGGAAGATTTTTTGAAAAGCCCTTTGAAGTAGTTGTAGGATACAATGTGGCAAGAAAGCATGGTTTAAAAATTGGGGATAAAATCGTTACATCCCATGGTATAGCAGATCATAGTATTAATAGCTTAGCATGTTTGTTCCACAGTCACGGAAAAGATGACCATTTGTTTCATCATGATGATCATCCTTATACAGTTGTAGGAATTTTAGCTAGAGATTATAGTGCCTTTGATAACGCTCTTTTTACCGGCATAGAAAGTATTTGGCTTGCCCATAACTATACTGGGACATTAACACCGGAGGAAAAATTAGTTACCTCCATAGTAATCCGTTCAGGAAATCAAAGGGCAGCTAGGGAAGTGGTTAATGAATATAATGAAAAAGGGGAATATCAAGCTATTCATCCAACGGAAATATTGAGGAAACTTCTTAACACTTTAGATTTAAGTAAACAAGTAGCCTTTTTATTATCTAGCATTATAGTTGTTTTAGCTTTAATTATTGTTTTTATTATGGTTACATTAATGGTTAATAGCCTTGAAAAGGAAATTGGGATTTTGAGATTCATCGGTTGGAGTAGGGGAAATATAACAAAATTTGTTTTGTATCAGTGTCTTTTACTAGGATTTATTAGTTTTGTAATTTCTAGAATCTTTACCTATCTAGTATTGTACTTTGCCAATAAACTTTCTTCTTCAATGGGAATAGTTTTAGATATAAGCAAAATTTATCCATTAGAATATATTATTGCCTTTACTATCTTGCTTGCATCTGTAACTCCTATTATAGTTTACTTAACCTTAATTTATCGAAAGGAGTTATTAAAAAATGGAAACTAAAAAACTTCTGATATATATTTTTCTTCTTTCCTTTACAATTGGAGGATGTTTTTCTTCTGTGGAAGTTTCTAGTGAAGTTGTAGAACTTTCCTTTTCTGACACGTTGTCTTTTGAAGAGATAAAAAAATTAGATGGCAAAAAAGTTAGTATAGTAGGGTTTATGTCAACGACCTCCCCTTTAGATGGTAGTTATATTTATCTTCAAAACATGCCTTATCAATCATGTCCTTTTTGTGTTCCTAATACCAATGTTTTGGCAAACACTATAGCAGTTTATGCCCCTAAAGGACAATCCTTTAAATTCACAGATTTGCCTGTCAAAGTTACTGGGAAACTAATAGTTGAAGATATTACCGATCAGCTCGGATATTTTTATAATTACCGGATAGTCGATGCCGATATAGAAAGGGCTAATGTTCAGAGTTTAAGTAGGGAAATTAGGATTTATACAGAATTAGTAGAGAAGGGTTTTGTTGACCTTTTTATAGATATTTTAGAAAAAGTAGACAGGGCAGTAGGTCATCACAGATATAACATAGACAGAGGGGAACTTGAAACAATAGATATAGAAAGATTTTCTGAGATAGAAGAAATGTTCATAGGATTAAATAAAGATGATTATAGGGATATTTTAGATGTGATAGATCAACTAAAAAATATTGCAGAAAAGGTTAATGGATTTATCGAAGAAGAAAATTGGGGTGAGTTAATTCTTTTATCAAGAAGTTTAGAGGATATTTTTGTAGGATTTTTAAATTGGCTAACTAAACCATCTTTTTAATAAAACTTCCTCTTGGAGGGAGTTTTATTATTTTTTAAAGAATATCACTCAATATGGTATAATATTAACATAACTTTGATATTTCCAAAAAGATATGGAGGGATTTTCATGAAAAGCTATAGAAAAGAACTTTGGTTTAATACACCTACCAGGAGGGCTTTTATCAATATTACTGGTGAGTTGGAAAAATGTTTAGCAGAAAGTGGAATTAAAGAAGGTTTGCTCCTATGTAATGCCATGCATATTACCGCAAGTGTCTTTATTAATGATGACGAACCGGGCCTACACCATGATTTTGAAGTATTTTTAGAAAAATTAGCACCAGAAAAGCCATATAGTCAATATGCCCACAATGGCTATGAAGATAATGCCGATGCTCACTTAAAAAGAACTATTATGGGTAGAGAAGTAGTGGTAGCTATAACTAATGGTAAACTAGATCTAGGGACATGGGAACAAATTTTTTATGGAGAGTTCGATGGAAAAAGACGTAAGAGGGTTTTAGTAAAAATTATAGGGGAATAGGGTTGATAAAATGAGGAATAAACTACAAAAATTGCTAGAAAGGAAAATCCTCCTCTTCGATGGAGCTATGGGTACCCAGTTAAACTTACAATACCCTGAAGAAGGGAATTTAGAATATCCCCATCTTGTAAAAGAAGTCCATCAAAGCTATAAAGACAAGGGTTGTGATGTAATCGGAACAAATACCTTTGGAGCAAACAGGGCTAAATTAGCCCAAAGGTTAGCTTTAGATAAATTGGTAGAAATCAATAGACAAGGGGTAAAACTAGCTAAAGAAATAGCCGGAGACCAACTTTTGGTAGCAGGGATTATAGGTCCTACGGGGAAATTGCTAAAACCCTATGGAACACTATCCTTTGACGAAGCAAAAGAAATCTTTGCTGAACAAGGGAAAATATTAATTGAAAGTGGAGTAGACTTTATTTTAATTGAAACAATGTCAGATATACTGGAGATGAAGGCAGCGGTGGTTGGTATAAAGGAAATAGCTGATATTCCAATCATTTGTACTGCTACCTTTGACCAAAAGGGAAAAATTTTAACAGGAGCAGATGCTCAAACGGTGGCGACGGTATTAGAAAGTTTAGGAGTTACAGCCATTGGGGCAAATTGTGGCGTTGATATCCCTTCTATGATTGAAGTAATTAAAGGGATGACGGAAGTGACTAATTTACCACTAATTGCTCAACCTAACGGAGGTCTACCAAAGTACATAAATGGAAAAACTGAATATCTAATGGATCTTGATAGGTTTAAAATAGAGGTGGAAGGGTTGTTGGCAGCAGGGGTACAGGGAATTGGTGGTTGCTGTGGTACCGATCCTCACCATATAGAAATATTAAAAAAGTTAACAGAAAAGAGAAAACCTATTCTTCCTTCAGATTTTTCCCTTTCAAAATTAGCTGGAGCTAGAAAGACCGTAGTTTTTACAGAAAAAAGTCCTACTAAGGTTATAGGGGAAAGGCTTAATACAACGGCTCAACCTAAATTAAAAGAAGCTGTAACAAGGGGAGAAATATCCCCTTTTATCGAAATGGCTTTGAAACAAGTAGAAAAAGGGGCAGCATTGTTAGATGTAAATATTGGTATTAGTCTAGAAAAAGAATTGGAAATGATGCCAAAGGTTATAGAAGGATTACAGCAAAGTATAGATATACCTTTAGTTATAGATACTACCTATCCTCAGGTTATGGAAGAGGCATTGAAGGTATATCGGGGTAAACCTTTATTGAATTCCACCACTGGTGATAGAAAAAATTTAGAGAAAGTAATAGAACTTGCACAAAAATACGGAGGGGCTATAGTAGCCTTAACGTTAACGGAAAAGGGATTACCTAAAAGGGCTGAAGAAAGGGTGGAAATAGCAAGGGAAATTTTGGCTATCGCTCAAGAAAAGGGTTTTGGAAAAGAAAATATTTGGATAGATCCTTTAGTTTTAACAGCGGGAGCAAATGGAGATTTAGTTTTAGAAACAATTAAAGGGGTAAAAATGATTAAAGAAGAACTAGGGGGACAAACATTGTTGGGAATCAGTAATATTTCATACGGATTACCTAACAGAAGTTGGCTTAATAGCCATTTCCTCACCCTTGCTTTGACAGCAGGGTTAGATCTGCCTATAGTAAATCCAGAAGACCCATTGATTTGGCAAAGTATAAAGTGTGCCGATGTTTTTACAGGTAAAGATAGTGGGGCAAAGAACTATTCTTTAGAAAAAATCCCTAATGAAAAAGGGGAAAGGATAGCTCTAGGGGAAAATATAACTTTAGAAGATTTTGAAAGGCTTATAATCTATGGCTTAAAAGAAAAAATCCCCCAAGGGATAAATTTATTAAAAAAACAAGGGTATAGTGGTAAAGAAATTTTAGAAAAAGCTTTACTAAGGGCTATGGAGAAGGTAGGGGACTATTACGAAAAAGGAATTTTCTACTTACCCCAATTGTTAGGGGCAGGGGATGCAGCAAAACAGGTATTTGAAGAGCTAGCAACAGATCTTCAAAAAGAAAGGATAGAGGATAAGGGCACTGTTTTGCTAGCTACCGTAGAAGGGGATATCCACGATATAGGGAAAAACATTGTTTCATTAGTCTTGCAAAATAATGGGTATAAAGTCCTGGACTTAGGTACTGATGTACCTCCCTTACATATAGTGGAAAAGGCAGAGGAGGTCAAAGCAGATGTCATTGGATTAAGTGCCCTTTTAACTACGGCAATCCCTAAAATGGCGGAAGTGGTAGAATTGTTAAAGGAAAGGGGACTATCTATACCGGTAATGATAGGGGGAGCAGTGGTCAGTGAAGATGTAGCAAAATCCATTGGAGCATATTATGCTGCCAACGGAGTGGAAGGGGTAAAAGTTTTAAAGAAAATTTTAGAAAGTTAGGTGGGAAATGGTGAAAGAAGTTTATGCTAATATTTATCAAATTGAAGTACCTTTACCTGATAATCCATTAAAAAAGATCAATACATACTTGATTAAAGGGGCTGAAAAAAGTCTATTAATAGATACTGGATTTAACCATATCCTTAGTCAAGAAATACTAATGGAAGGATTAAATGAGCTAGGAATAAAGTTAGAAGACTTAGAGTTATTTATAACCCATCTCCATTCTGATCATTCGGGATTGGCTGCTTTTTTCGATAGTCAAGGGGTAAAGGTTTATACCAGTGAAATAGATGGATTACTTATCAATGAAATGACAGGGAATAGTTACTGGGAAAGATTGATGGAAAAAGTAAGGATGTATAATTTAGATCTAGACAATATTACATATATGGATAATCCAGGGTATAAGTACTGTCCTAAAGAGGCTATAGAATTCCAATTGTTAAAAGAAGGGGATCAGTTAAAGGTTGGGGATTATACTTTTGAAGTGATTGATATATCAGGGCATACACCAGGGCATATAGGGCTATATGAAAGGGAACACAAGTTGTTTTTTGGTGGAGATCATATTTTAGATCAAATTACTCCTAATATTGCTTTTTGGGGTTTTCAGTATAATAGTTTAGCAGTTTATCTAAACAATTTAGGTAAAATATCACAATATAATATAGACTATCTTTTTCCTTCCCACAGAAATATAATTAGAGATCATCAGAGGAGGATTGGAGAGCTGATTAGCCATCATGGAAAGCGATTAGAGGAAATTTTGAATATTTTAAAAGGGAATGAAAAAACCGTTAGGGATGTGGCTAAGGAAATGAAATGGAGTTTAAAAGAAAAAAACTGGGAGGATTTTCCCTCGCCTCAAAAGTGGTTTGCAGCAGGAGAAGCCATGTCCCATTTGGAGCATTTGGTTTTGGTTGGGAAGGTAGAGAGAATAAATAAAGAGGGAGTTTTATATTATAGATTAAATTAAGTTTTATATAATATAAACGATTTTTAAGGGGGAATTTTAAAATGAGAAAAGAAGCAAAAGAGGTAAAAATTGGGGAGAAAATATTAGAATGTCCTATATGTAATCACAAAAAATTTTGGAAAAGGCAAACCTTGATGAATACTGCAGGTGCAACTTTTTTTGGATTTGATTGGGCTAACAAAGAAGCTGTTAATTTTATTTGTAACAGTTGTGGATACATTATGTGGTTTTGGGTGGGATAATATCAGAAACCTGACTATCTTTTTCCTTCCCACAGAAATATAATTAGAGATCATCAGAGGAGGATTGGAGAGCTGATTAGCCATCATGGCAAGGGATTAGAAGAAATTTTGAATATTTTAGAAGGGGGAGTTTTGTATTATAAAAAAGTAGACAAAAATCAATGAAATTTTTAAAAAGTATTGAAAAAAATGTGACGATAGACTATACTTAAAATAAGATGTATATACAACATATTATCTATACAGGAGTTGATTTAATGAAAAAAGTTTGTCATAAAAGTCCAATTCCATTATATTATCAACTTAAAGAAATTATTCAAGAAATGATAGAAAATGAAGAAATAAAGGCAGGAGAACCGATACCGTCAGAAAATGAACTTTGTGAATATCATGGAATAAGTAGAATGACAGTCAATAAAGCTATTAACTCCCTTGTTTACGAAGGGTTAGTATATAGGTTAAAAGGAAAAGGGACATTTGTCTCAGAGAATAAAAAAATGCATGAAATAAATAGTTTAAAGGGATTTACTGAAGAAATGGAAGAAAAGGGTTATAAAGTAAAAACAAAGATATTATCTTTTAAAATTGTGAAAGCGACAATGAGTAAAATGAAGCATTTAAAATTAGATAATCCTGAAAATTTGATAGAAATAAAAAGGTTAAGATTTTTAAATGATGAACCACATAGTATTGAGACAGCCTGGATTCCAAAAAAGTTTTGTTCTGATTTAACAGAGAATCTATTAAAAAATAATTCTTTGTATTGGTTATTTAGAAATAAATATAATTTGAATTTAAAATATGGAAAACAAGTAATTGAACCTATCTTAATTAATAGTTATGAGAGTAAATTGTTGGGAATAGCTGAAAAGTCTTTAGCCCTTTTATTTAGAAGAACTACAATGTTAGATGATGACAAAGTGATCGAATACACAAAAGCTATATACCGTACAGATAAATTTAAATATGAATTGGAATTGAGGCCGTAATAAGTTTGCGGTAAAACCGCAATAAAATATATTTAAGGGGGTTTTTAAATGGAAGTTATAATGTTTTTTATCAATCAAATCTTCCGAGAAGCATCTCTATTTTTAGGTATTATTGCTTTAGTAGGATTATTGCTACAAAGAAAATCTTTCTCAGAAGTAATTCAAGGAACATTTAAAACAATTATTGGTGTAGTAATTTTAACACAAGGGGTTAATATTATTGTCAATGCTATGTTGCCTTTAAGTGGTGGTTTTGAGTTTTTATACGGGATTGAAGGTGATAAAGTGTTAAGGCCTATGGGCTCAGATGCTTTAATTTCCAATTTTGGTTCCCAGATTGGTTTGGCAATGTTGTTGGCGTTTTTACTAAATGTTGTTGTTGCAAGATTTACCAAAATTAAAAATGTTTTCCTTACTGGTCATCATCTTTTCTGGTTTGCATTTATTTTTGTAGCAGTGGGTGTGGAAGCAGGTTTTGAAGGTATAAGTTTAATTCTTTTCAGTACATTATTTTTAGCTTTATACATCATATTAGTACCGGCTATTATAAAACCGTATGTTAAAAAAGTAATTGGAGATGATTCTTTTACATTAGGTCATCCTACTGTAATCCTTTCATTGGTTTCTGGATTTGTAGGTAGTATTGTTGGAGATAAGTCAAAGTCTACAGAGGAAATAAAATTTTCACCTAAACTAAACTTTTTAAGGGAAATCACAATTACATCTTCTTTAGTTATGTTTATAGTATATGTTGTAGTAGGATTACTAGGAGCAAAAGAAGTTTATAGTACTGATAAAAATCTTATTATATATTCGTTAATGCAAGGGATATTATTTGGTGCTGGTCTGACAATTTTATTAAGTGGAGTAAGAATGATGTTAGCAGAAATTATCCCAGCTTTTAAAGGTATATCTGATAAAGTAATACCTAATGCAGTTCCAGCATTAGATTGTCCTATAATTTTCCCTTATGCACCAAATGCAGTATTGATCGGTTTTATAGTTTCTATGGTTACTTCAGTAATAACTATTATTTTATTGGGTGCAACGGGATTTTTCCCTTACGCAATTTTGCCATTAACTATAACCTGTTTCTTTGAAATTGGTACTGCTGCAGTTATCGGTAACGGTACTGGTGGTGTAAGAGGGGCAGTTATTGGTTCAGCTGTAGCAGGAGTAGTAATGATTTTCTTAGTAGGTTTTTCAATACCTTTCTTAGCAAATACAGTATCAGATTGGATAGTAATATTTGGTGGTAATGATTTTTCCCTTTGGGCAATAATATCTGGATTATTCTCAAAAATATTTGCATAAGGATGAGTAATAATGCTTAAATACACAAAACTATATTTTAATAAAATAGCTGAAATTTTAGAAGATGTCGAAAGAACACAGGGAGAAAAAATTTACAAAGCTGCTTTGAAAGTGGCAGAAACCTTTGAACAAGGCAAATCAACTTTTGTTTTTGGTTGTTCCCATGCTGGTATCATTGCGGAAGAATTATTTTATAGGACAGGTGGATTAGCAATTATTAATCCTATCTTTAATCCAACATTGATGCTAAATACAAGACCAGTAACACTAACGACAAAGATAGAAAGGATTGTAGGTTTTGGAAAAGTAATTCTTGAATCATCACCAATTAATAAAGGTGATGTATTGATAATCCACTCTGTTTCTGGTAGAAATAATGTTCCTGTTGAAATGGCAATTGAAGCAAAGGAAAGAGGTATTTATGTTATAGCTATCACAAACTTATCTTATTCTACAAATGTAAGTTCAAGGGATGAAAGTAACAAAAAATTGTATGAAGTTGCTGACTTAGTAATTGATAATTGTGGAGTTTATGAAGATTCAATAGTAGAGATAGAAGGATTGTCTCAAAAAGTTGGTCCAACATCGACAATTATTGGGGCTGCCATTGGTCATTCTATAGTAATAGAAACAGCTAATATTTTGTTGGAAAAGGGAATTCAGCCACCTATATTTCATAGTGCTAATATAGATGGTGGAGATGAATTTAATAAAAAAATTCTAGAAAAACATAAAAACTTAATCCATTATCTGTAGGAGGAAATTTTGTGGAAAAAATAATAGAGTTAAAAAATATTAAAACCAAAGTGGAATGTGCTAATTGGCAGGAAGCAATTAGAGAAGCTGGAAATCTTTTAGTTAAAAGTGGTTTTGTTAAAAAAGAATATGTTGAAGAAATCATAAAAACCGTCGAAAATTTAGGACCATATTTTGTAATTATTCCCCATATAGCTTTAGCCCATGCAAGGCCTAGTGAGCAAGTGTTAAAAAATGGTTTGAGTCTAATCACATTAAAAGATCCAATAGATTTTGGAAAAAAAGAAAATGATCCAGTAAAAATAGTTATTGCCTTTGGTGCTAAAAGTGGAGAGGAGCATTTGGAGAGTTTAAGAAAAATAGCATTATTATTTGAAAAGCCTGATATTATAGACGAGATAATTAGGGAAGATAAACCAGAAATAATTTATCAAATTTTGAATAGGTGACAGGGAGATGATTACTATGGGCAAAGAACTTAAAATTTTAGCTGTTTGTGGTTTTGGAGTAGGTTCTTCAATGATTTTAAAAATGAAAATAGATGAGGTATTAAAAGAAAATAATATTAAAGCAGAGGTTTTTACTACTGATGTTGGGACTGCGACATCTACACCATGTGACATTATTTTTACATCTAGCGAATTAGGGGAAACCTTTAAAGGTAAAGTTTCAGTTCCTGTAGTTATAATAAATAATTTTATTAATAAAAAGGAAATTGAAGAGAAAGGAATTAGTGTAATAAAAGAATTACTTCAGAGTTAATTATAGTAAGGAGTGAGTGTTGGTTATACCAGGGTATACCAACACTTTTTTTAGTGTGATAAAAAAGGAATTGAAAAATAATTATAGAATATAAAAAATATGATTGACTTTAATTAATATCGATTTATTAGAGAAAGGAGAAAATGATGATACCATTAAGGGATATAAACCCAACGAGAAGGACCCCTATTTTAACTGTTTCATTAATTATTATCAATGTAGGGATATTTATTTATCAAATGGGTTTACCACATGATCTGACAATAAGGTTTCTAAAAACCTTTGGTTTTATACCAGAACAGCTAACAAAAGCCATAATACTTGGGAATTTTGAGTATTTATGGGTTAATCTTTTTACTATTTTTTCTAGCATGTTTTTACATGGGAGTTTTATGCACCTTATAAGTAATATGTGGGCATTATGGTTATTTGGAGATAATGTTGAAGATAAATTAGGACATTTTAAGTTTTTATTTTTTTACCTGTTAAGCGGAGTTTTTGCTTCCTTTACCCATTATCTTTTTTATTTTAATTCTCCAGTAGTAACAATTGGAGCATCTGGGGCTATAGCAGGGATAATGGGAATATATTTCATTTTATTTCCATATGCAAAAATTAAGACACTTTTTTTAGTTTTATGGTTACCCTTTTTTATCCACGTCCCCGCCTTTCTTTATATAGGATTATGGTTTATTTCGCAAATTTCTAACGGTATATTGAGTCTTTTTGGTCCTATCTATGGTTTTGGAATTGCCTGGTGGGCCCATATAGGAGGATTTATTTATGGATTGTATATTGGTAAAAAGTATAGAAAAAGAATGTATTTTTTTTGGAAATAAATTTTATATAAGGGGGAATTTCAAAATAAGAATGTATAGCGGTATTGACCTTGTGGAAGTAGATAAATATATGGTAGGTGTAAGAGAAGCTATTAGGTATGTGAAAAAAGTATATCAAAGGCAGTTATTCAAAGTTTATTATGAAATATCTTTAAAATAATAAAATATTGTAAAAAGATTTTATAATACAGATAAATTTAGATTAAATTATAGAGATAAACGGGCTTGGAAAATTTGGAGGAAAAAGGATGAAAAGGTATTTTTCTCATATCATTTTAGGTTTTATATTATTTTCTATTTTTTCTGCAGTTCTATTAAAGATTTCTTTGTTATATCCCTTTTTAGTATCAATTCTATTTAGTTTTTTAATCCTATGGAAGGCTGGTTTTAAAATAGGTGATTTATTTAAAAGTTCCCTTTCTGGACTGATAGAATGTAAAGGGTTATTTTTATTGATTATCTTAATTGGGGCTAATATTTCTCTGTGGATGGCATCGGGGATTGTGCCAGGCATAATGTACTTTGGATTTAATTATCTAAATGGATTAAACTTTATCCTTACCGCTTTTTTATTTACTTCATTAATGGCTGTTTTTACTGGAACTGCTGTAGGAACAATTAGTACTTTAGGGATTGCCCTTTTAGGAATAGGTAGGGGGTATGGTATAGATGATGGTATATTACTGGGGGTACTAGTTTCAGGGGCATTTATAGGGGATAAAATTTCCCCTTTATCTGGATTATTAAATTTAACATTAAAGACAACGGAAACTAATTATAGGAAAGTAATAAAATCTATGATGCAAACATTTATTCCGGTCTTTATTACTACGTCTTTGATATATTTAATAATTGGTATAACTAACAGTCAAGGGGTTGATAGTAAATTAATTGAAGAATTTCAATATGCCATTAACTATTCCTTTTCGGTATCCCCTTTTATTCTTTTATTTCCTGTTTTTATAATCTTCCTTCCGCTATTAGGTCTAAAAATAATTCCCACTATTGGCATTGGGTTATTAGGGGGCATTTTTTTAAGTATTTTTCTACAAGGATATTCTCTGACTTCTGTTTTAGAGTATATCTTATTTGGCTTTAGAGGGGAAACTCCATCTGCAATGTTAAATAGTATATTAATAAGTAGTGGAGTTAAAGGAATGGTAGAAGTAGTTTTCATTGTTGCTGCTATTATTGCTCTAAGTAGTCTATTAGAAGGGGCTGGAATTTTAAAAAATTTAATAGATATTTTATTAATTAATGTAAAAGGGACAGGAGAATTGATTTTTCGAACGGGAATTTTAGCAAGTCTGTTAACAGTAGTTACTTGTGATCAAACTGCGGGGATCGTTCTTCCAGGGCGATTGTTTAAAGAAAAGTATGACAAATTAGGAGTAAAAAGGGAAAATTTGGCTAGAACTATTTCTGATACCGGTACTGTAATAGCTCCAATTATACCTTGGAACATAAATGCAATTATTATTTCCCTTATCACTGGTATTTCCCCTTTAAGATATTGGCCTTATGCTGTTCTTTGTTACCTTTTCCCATTAACGGTAATTGCTATTTATTTACTAGAAAGGCTAAATAATAGGGGACACTCTTTAAAAAATAGAGTTAGCAATTAAAGTGGGGTGTTTTCTTTGTTTTACAGTATTTTGTTTAAGACAAAAAATGAGTATGAAAGGGAAAGATTTAGAAATGTACCGGAATGTTTCAAGGATTTAAATCTCCACAAGATTTTTGAGGTTATTTTAAAAGACAAAGAAGAGTTTGAACTAGAGGGGTTATTTTATACACCATTACAAGATGAGGAAACTATAATTTATCGTCAGGAAATAATGGCTGATTTAGAAGATGATGATTTTAGAAAGGTAATAACTAGTTTTTCTAAAACAATTTACAAGTTAAATAAAATTATGGAGAAAATAGATAGGCAACTTATATCAATAAAGAGTTATGAAAATAATTATTTAACCTGTGGCCGAATGTTAGATTGTGCCGATGTATATTGTAGAGAGATTTATAATTTATTAGAGATATTAAAGGGAAAAAAATTCTATTCCCAGGGATTAAATGCTTTTAAAGAATATATAGGGGAATATATTAAGTCAGATAAATTTCAGGAACTTAAAAATCACGTTCTCCAGCTAAGAAAAGATCTTTCTTCTGTGGAGTATTGTATGTTCATTAAAGGTGGAACAATTCGTATCCGTAAATATCAGGGGGAGATCGATTATTCAAAAAAGATATTGGACTGTTTTGAAAAATTTAGGCAAGGGAAAGTTAAAGATTATCGTAAAAAATTAGATGAAGAACCTGTTGCAGCCCATGTTGAAAATGGGGTATTAAACATACTTGCCGATTTATATAAGGATATTTTTGCTGATTTAAGGTCTTTTTGTGAAAAACACAGAAAATTTTTAGACCATACTATTATAAGATTTGCAGTGGATATACAGTTTTATTTATCTTGGTTAGAATATGTTCAACGGTTAAAAAAAGTAGGGCTTCCTTTCCATTATCCCAAGTTTAGTAAAGGTAATGATGCTATTTTTGTTCGAGATACTTTTGATCTAGCCCTTGCTTATTTAATAGGTGAAAAAACAATTACCAATGATTTTATATTAAATCCACAGGAACGGGTTATTGTCGTTACTGGTCCTAATCAAGGGGGAAAAACTACATTTGCTCGGGCTATTGGTCAAATCCACTATCTAGCTTCCCTTGGACTTTCGGTACCAGGAAGGGAAGGGAGACTTCCCATTTCTGACCAAATATTAACCCATTTTAATAGGGAGGAAGACCTATCAACTTTACAGGGGAAGTTACAAGATGATCTAGTTAGGCTAAAAGACATCCTTAAAAAAGCTACTGAAAGAAGTATTATAATAATCAATGAAATATTTGCTTCAACAACTTTATCCGATGCCATCATATTAGGTCGGAATATGCTTAAGGATATTTCAGTTTTAGGATCCTTTGCTGTAATTGTAACCTTTATTGAAGAATTAGCTACAAATAATTATGAGATAGTTAGTATGGTAGGTGTTGTCGATAAAAATGACCCTACCCAAAGGACATATAAATTTGTTAGAAAGCCACCAGATGGCCTTGCCTATGCCCTTCATATTGCTAAAAAATATAACCTCACTTATGAAGATATTTGCAGGAGGTTAAAAAATGAAAGTTAATTTAATGTTTGCCGATAAAGATTTTGTTATAGAATCTGAGTCCTGTTTTCATAGGGAAAACCTACTTAAGGATCTTGGACTAAAGTATATTATTTCTGCTATGGCTCAGGGAGATGAAATTATCAGCCAGTCCTGTAGCACTGCTCTCTTAAATCCATTGGTATCAATAGAAACTATTCGTTACCGTCAAGAAATTTTAAAGGATACATTAAATAACCGGGAGACAGTTTTGGAGCTATATCAAGTAGCAATTGAAACAGAAAAGAAAGTCAGGGAATCGTGGTATTGGCTATCAACCGCCTATTTGTCCAGTACTATGGCAAATGCCATTGGTCTTTTGAAAATATATATCGAAATGCTAATGAAACTTAGGAAAATAGCAGATAATAATTTATCAAAATTCCAATCTTCCGGGTTTAAAAATTTTTTTTCTACCCTTCAAAGGGAATTAGGTGATCATTACTTTAATGAGGTTAATGAATATTTAAATAACTTGAGTAAAAAAGAAGGTGTATTAGTAAGTGCTAGTTTAGGTAGTTACCTTCAAGGGGTTAGATATGTCTATCGCTATCCTAAAGCTAAGGGTTTTTGGCGGCGCTGGGCCTTTGCTCCAGCCTATACTTTAGACCCCCGGGATGAATTAGGAGCCATAGATCTTGGGAAACGGCGGGATCGGGCGATAAATGAGGTGGTCAATGGATTGGCTCAGGCAGCTGAACATTTGCAAAGTTTTTTTGCTTTATTGCAAAGGGAATTGGCCTTTTATGTAGGGTGCATTAACTTAGCTAGTATCCTTGAAGGGATTAAAATGCCCATTTGTATCCCTGAGCTTTTGCCAATGGATAGGAATGAACGTAGTTATACTGGACTTTATGATGGTGGTCTGGCATTAACCAAAGGAGAAATTGTAGTTGGAAATGATTTAGATTCTATAGATAAGTTATTATTTATTATTACAGGGGCTAATCAAGGGGGAAAGACAACTTTTCTTCGGAGTATAGGTCAAGGGCAGTTAATGGCCCAGTGTGGAATGTTTGTTTGTGGTGAAAAATTTATAGCACCTATAAGAAGTGGGGTATTTACCCACTTTAAGAAGGAAGAGGATGGATCATTAGAAAAAGGTAAATTAGATGAAGAACTTTCCCGAATGAATAGGATAATTGAAGAAATACATGGGGGAGCATTAATGTTGTTTAATGAATCCTTCGCTTCTACCAATGAGTATGAGGGTTCAGAAATCTCAAAACAAATTACAAAGGGATTAACACATAGTAATGTTGAGGTGTTTTTTGTAACTCATTTTTACACTTATGCCACAGCCTTTTTAAATGACCCCAAAACTGAATTTCTAAAGGCAGAACGATTAGAAAATGGCGAAAGAACCTTTAAAATCATTCCCGGGAAACCTGAAAGGATTGCATTCAGTGAAGATATATATCGAAAGATATTTTTTTGATTTTAAATTAGTTGTAACTTTTTTCTTTTTTTTTCGTCTAATAATATAAAGATTAAGTGTTAAAGAAAAAAGCTAAAATTTAAGGGGGAGTATTTGTGGATTTTACTAAAGTTAGGGAAATGAGAGAAAATTTAAGTAAAGTATTGTTAGATAAAGGGGAAACGGTAGACGATATCTTAGTAGCCCTTTTAGCAAAAGGCCATGTTTTATTAGAAGACGTTCCTGGAGTAGGTAAAACGGTATTGGTAAAAGGTTTATCTAAATTATTGGGCTGTAAGTTTAAGAGGATTCAGTTCACCCCAGACCTATTACCTTCCGATATTACTGGAATTTCTATTTATAACCAAAAGACAGGGGAATTTGAATATAAGAAAGGCCCTATTATGGCAAACATTATCTTAGCAGATGAAATCAATCGGACCTCTCCTAAAACCCAATCTAGTTTACTAGAGGGAATGGAGGAAGGACAAGTTACTATTGATGGAGAAACTTATCCTTTACCGGAACCTTTTTTAGTTTTTGCAACCCAAAATCCTATAGAATATGAAGGGACTTATTCTTTACCGGAAGCCCAATTAGACAGGTTTCTGATGAAATGCCATATCGGTTATCCAAGCTTTTTAGGGGAGAGGGAAATCCTCCTTTCTCAGATGGATGGTACCCATCCCTTAGATAAATTAGAGCAGATTTTAGATATTGAAGGATTGAAAGAGTTGCAGCAAAAGGTAACAGAAGTTAAAGTAAGTGAACCTATTTTAAACTATATTTTAGAAATAGTCCGCTCTACCAGGACTTACCCTTCTGTCTATTTAGGGAGCAGCCCTAGAGGGGCATTAGCCTTAACTAAAGGAGCGAAAGCTAAGGCCTTTATCAATGAAAGGGATTATGTCATCCCCGATGATGTTAAAGAAATAGCTGTTAAAGTATTAGCCCATCGGATTATCATAAAACCAGAGGAAGTTATGCAAGGGGTAACGGGGGAAAAGGTAATTGAAGATATCTTAAAGGGTGTAGAAGTACCTATAGGGAGATAGGGGATAGGTTATGGAGATAAAATTTAAAAGGGAAATTTATCTATTAATTTTAGCTGTAATTTTATTGTTTTTTTGGGCAGGGATAATGGAAGATCCTAGAGTTGCCAACCTTTTTTGGTTAGGATTATTAATGACCTTAACTCCTTTTTTAACTATAATGAGAGGTTGGCGGGGCATAAAGGTAGAGAGGATATTGCCGGAAGGTAGGGTTTTCAGTGGTGATAGATTGAGGATTAAGTTAAATATTAAGAATAATAGCTTAATCCCTATTTTGTGGCTTAAAGTGTTAGAAAAATACCCTTTAAAATATTCCATTAAACATCACCTTTTTTCTGAAATAACTATTCCAATCCATTTTTTGACCAAAAAGGGTACAAAACATGAGTATCTATTACAAGACGTACCCCGGGGAAAATTGAAATGGGATAAAGTAGAACTTTATAGGACAGACCTTTTAGGTTTTGTAGAAACTAAAAAAGAATTGCCTTTATCCGACGAAATTACAGTTTATCCTCGATTTGTCTATATACCTATAGATAATCTCTATAACAGGGATGATGAAAAACAAGGGGTAACTAAATTGATAAAAGGTAATGACTACTCCCAAATCAGTGGTGTCAGGGAATATCAGAGGGGAGATAAATTAAGTTTAATTCACTGGAAAGTAAGTGCTAAGAAAAATACTTTGATGAGTAAGGAATTTTATCCTTTATTAAATCAAGAAAACCACATCATTTTAGATTGTTATAGCAAAAATTATCAAGAAAATTACGACCCCCAATTTGAATTGGCGGTATCAGTTGCTGCCAGCTTAATTAATAGTCTAGGAAGGTTTGATAAAAACTTAACCTTAAAGTTCAATAATAAATCAGGAGATGTGGTGACATATAAAAATAAAACTTATTTTATTAAAGAGGCAATGGAAAAACTGGCTTTAGTGGAACATAATGGTTATCAAACTTTAGAAAAAATGTTAAATGAACAATACAGTTATTGGCATAGAGGGGTAACGTTATTTATTATCACCAATAGATTAGATGAAAAACTGATAGGTAAATTCTATCAAGGTAATGGAAAGGGTCGGATCAAAGTCTTTTTAGTTGGTGGAGAAAAAATTGGTGATTATGATTTCATTAAAGGGGTTAAATCCCTTAAAGATTTATCAGGCTAAGGTGTATTGGAGGAATTTTTTATGATAAAAAAATGGGTAGTTAAACTTTGGTATTTAACTTTTATAATAGGTTTAATATGTTATGGGATGGAACAGCCTACAAAGGGACTTTTCCTTTTAGGCTTATTATGGATTTCTTTTTTAGGGATAGATTATTTTTTCGAAGACTCCCCGTTAAATTTAATTACCAAAAGTATTTTAACCTTAGCTATAATTTACAGGTCGGGGCAATACAGCAGTTTAATTAACCCTAGATGGCTCCAGGAAGTATTTTTACAATTACAAGGAGATATCACCCACTTTTATTATGGACGGCTCCAAAGGATGGTGGCACTACCTATTGTTACTATAGCTCTCCTTAACTATGCCTTCCAGCAAATTAAATTTTTTCAAAGGGTAGGAAAAACCTTTATAGTTTTATTATTATTTGGAGGGAGTAGTGCCTTACTAGGACTTCATCTATATACCGGTTATAGTACCCTTAATCCTTTACTCCTTTTTATTTTTTTAGGAATGACCCTTCTTTTTATTGAGAATATGGAAAGCTCCGCCCTTTATAAAAATAACTTTAAATTACCAATAGCTGTAATGATAGTTTTCTTGATAGTATTAAATACTATTTGGAGTTTTGAAAGGACTATAGAAGTTGCTCAAGGCCTTGAAGAAATTAAAACTTTCTTTACCGGTGGATATTCTCCAGTAGGTGAAAATGGTGAAGAAGGGGATAATGTGGAAAGGGCAAGGGTTAAGAGGACGGGCTATAGTTCCAATGACAAGATATTGGGAGGGCCTATTGTTCCTAGCTATCAGCCAGCCTTGAGGGTTAAAACGGAAAAGCCGGTATACCTTAGAGGAGAAAGTAGTTCATTCTACACCGGTAGAGGTTGGCATAGGGACATTTTAAGTTATAGTAGTTACCATCTATCTACTATTCCTGTCAAGAAATATCCAGGGGTAGATTATCAAGAGGTAACCATAGAGGTAGAGGTTCTAAATAACTCATATAACGTAATTTTTGCTGGCTTAAATACTAAAGAAGTGATTTTGCCGGGGAAAAACTCTGTTATGTTAATTAACGACAGTGATATCCTTATCAATGGTTCTATAGGAAGGGGAGATACCTATCAGGTAGTAATGGATTACCCCACTTTTTCTCCAGACCTTCTCCGTCAAGGAGGGGATTACAGTGATGATTTTCCTTTGGAAAAGTATACAAATTTACCCTTTTATTTTCCTTCAAAGATAGTTAATTTAGCCCAAGAACTGACAAAGGAATACGATAACAACTACGATAAAGTAATAGCCCTTAAAAATTATCTGCTAAGGGGTGGATTTAAATATAACTTAAATGTTCCTTATCCTCCAGGGGATATGGATTTTGTAGAACATTTTTTAGAAATTAAAGAAGGATATTGTGTTCACTTTTCTACAGCCTTTGTAATGATGGCCAGAAGTTTAGGGATACCAGCCCGGTGGGTAAAAGGGTTTGCTCCGGGAACACCTCAAGGGGGTGGGTATTATTTGGTTACAGATGAAAATGCCCATGCTTGGGCAGAAGTATATTTTCCCAATGCCGGATGGGTACCCTTTGAGGTTACTCCAGGGTTTAGCAGTACCGGAACAGGTAACGGCGAAAGACGGAGTGAAGATGATATTGATGCTGGGGAGAGGGATGAAACCCCAATAGAAAATCAACCTGATCTAGATAAAGGTGAAAATGGAGTTGGAAAAGAAGAGCCGGATAATAACGAATCAGAAAAAACAAGAAATAATCTGTTTTGGTTCTTTTTAGGAATAGGTACTTTAATATCTTTTCCTTTAGTGATAAAACATAAAGAAAGTAAATTATCAACAAAGGAAAAAGTTGTTAGGCTTTACAACAAAATTTTAAGTAATTTTAAATTAGTTGGTTGGGGAAAGGGAAAAGGAGAAACACCAAAGGAATATGTTGAAAAGCTAAAAAGAAAGGGAAAAATATCGACAAAAGTTTTAGATATATTGACAAATGAATTTCAATCTGTATATTATGGTAATAATAACTTTGAAAACAGGGAATATATAAATTTACAGAAACAGGGAAAAGAATATTCCTTAATAAAACTTCTCTCAGCCAAATGGAAAAATAGGTCCAATGGGTAACCTTTGGACCTTAAATAATATTAAATTATAAAGGAGTTGTTGTAATGCCACACAGTAAAGTACTTATTTTAGACTTTGGAGGTCAATACAATCAGTTGATTGCCAGAAGGGTAAGGGAACAGCAGGTCTATTGTGAAATTAAACCTTATAACATTTCTTTAGAAGAAATCGAAAACTTTAATCCATCTGCCATAATTTTATCGGGAGGTCCATCTAGTGTATATAAAGAAGATGCACCTAAGTGTACCCGGGAGGTTTTCAGCGGCAAATGGCCGGTACTAGGGATTTGTTATGGTATGCAACTGATGGTACAAGAATTAGGTGGAGAAGTTAAAAGGGCTAATCACCGGGAATATGGTACAATTTCAATGAACATTTTAGATCATGGGGGACTATTTCAAGGTTTAGGAGAAAAAACAGAAGTTTTAATGAGTCACAGTGATTATGTAAGTATTGCACCAACAAATTTTATAGTTACCGCTAATAGTGAAAATACACCGGTGGCAGCTATAGAAAATCATAAGGAAAAGTTGTATGGAATACAATTTCACCCAGAAGTTATTCATACTGTTGAAGGAAAAGAGATAATCGGAAATTTCTTGTTTAATATTTGTGGATTAAGTAAGGATTGGACTATGGAGTCCTTTATAGAAAGGACAGTAGAAGATATTAAGAAACAAATCGGTGATAAAAAGGCTGTGTGTGGGTTGAGTGGTGGAGTTGATTCTGCCGTTGCCGCATTACTTGTTCACCGAGCCATTGGTGATAATTTAACTTGTATTTTCGTAGATCATGGTTTGTTGAGGAAAAATGAAGCTGAAGAGGTAATGGAAGCCTTTGAAGGAAAGTTAGGCCTAAAAGTCGTCAAAATAGATGCAAAGGATGAATTTTTAAGTAAATTAAAGGGGATAACAGATCCAGAACAAAAGCGGAAAATTATTGGTAATGAATTTGTAAGGATTTTTGAAAGGGAAGCGGTTAAGTATGGAAATGGAGAATTTTTAGTTCAAGGTACCCTTTACCCTGATGTAGTAGAGTCGGGTACCGATACTGCAACAACAATAAAAACCCACCATAATGTAGGTGGTTTACCAGAAGATATGAAATTTGAACTATGTGAACCACTGAGAAATTTATTTAAAGATGAAGTTAGGGAAGTGGGTCTTAAATTGGGGTTACCAGAACATCTAGTGTGGAGACAGCCTTTCCCAGGACCGGGTTTAGGTATTAGGATTATGGGTGAAGTAACTGAAGAAAAATTGGAAATACTGAGAAATGCCGATGCCATAGTAAGGGAAGAAATAATAAATTACGACAAAGAAAGAAAGGTTTGGCAGTTCTTTGCAGTTTTACCTGGGACATATAGTGTAGGGGTTATGGGTGATGATAGAACTTACAGTCAAGTAGTTGCCGTAAGGGCAGTGGGTAGTGAAGATGGAATGACTGCAACCTGGTCTAGACTACCTTATGAATTATTAGACAAAATCTCTAAAAGAATTGTTAATGAAGTAGATGGTGTAAACCGGGTTGTTTACGATATCACCTCCAAACCTCCAGGAACTATCGAGTGGGAGTAGGGTTTAGAACCTATAAATGTTGATGTAACAAGGTTTATAATGATTTAGTGTATTTGAGTGGTGGTTATGATTCTTGCCTGTTTTAGGTGAAATCACAGCCACCTTTTTGATTACCAACTAAAAACAAAAAGGAGTTGGTAACAAATGAAGTCAAAGAATGGGTTGAAAAAGATGCAGATGAATAAAGGGAGTGATTTAACTTTTCAGATTTACAGGAACAATAGCTAAAGAAGTGTGTTGTAAATAATCTATCTGAATACACAATTAGATTTTATTAAGTGAGTTGCCGAACGTTTGATAAATTTATTACTTTAACAGAATTAAAAGCTGAAGATATAACAAGAGATTTGATTGATGATTACTATATAGCCCCCTAATAAATTTGGAGTAAATCCTTGTATATGCTAAAATTAATAACAGGGGGTAGATAACATATGAAAAAAAGACAATATAGTGATGAATTTAAAGAGCAACTAATAAAAGAATGTCAGGAAACGGGAAATGTAGCGTTAAGTAGCAAGGCGTCATGAAATTTCACCCAACACCATTCATACCTGGATCAGTAAATACCGCAATAGAGGAACCGTAAAATCCTTACCCAAAACAAAAGAGAACTGTTATAAAGCAATATAAAAGCAGTTAATAGAAGTAAGTACCGAAAATGATAGATTAAAACGTCTTTTAGCAGAAAAAGAACTTGAGCTTGCGATATTGAAGGAGTTGATGGATTATAAAAACCCTCGGTAGCCGACAAAGTTGCCATTGCCAAGAGGTGGATTGAAAAAGGATATAATCCTAATAAAGTTTTAAACTCTGTCGGCCTGGCTGCATCCACCTATTATCATAACACTTCGAGCAATACTGGAAAAGTTGATCAAAAAACAAAAAACAGCGTTGGGCGTAAAATACCGGGATACTCAATGACCAGAACAGGTGAAAAAGTATCAGATGAGCAAGTAAAAAGAGAGAAAGTAACTGCTCCAAATCAACAGTGGCAGGCAGATGTAAAATACGGCTATATTACTGGTACAGATCAGTTTTTTTCCAGCTATCATTGATAGATGTATTTGACAGAACAATTATCGATTATTATATAGGATTAAACTGTAAAGCACTAGATGCCTGTAACGTGCTTAAAAACACTATCAGAAAAAGAGGTTTAGTTCCCGGGATGAAAATACCGGTGATAAGAACTGACAACGGTCCGCAGTTTACCACTAAAATATTTGCTGAAACCTGTGAGAAGTTAAACATAGAACATGAACGCCTATATTGAATCATTCCACGTTATTTTAGAAGATGAATGCTATAGTCGTAATGAATTTAGAGATTTCGCTGAAGCTTACCAGGTAATTGCTGAATATATGGACTATTACAATACTCGTCGCATACATAGCAGTATAAACTATATGGCATATGAAGCGGGCGACCGCAATGGTGTCAAGGGTGCGAAGCAGGCGCCAGCCCTTGCCCTTGACACCATAAGGGAGCCAGCTAGAATTAATGCAGGGTTGTGGGAAGTTGAAATCTTTAGGATTTGTTTGAATGCTTATGAGGGTTCAAGCCGACTATTACTGCTATTTGTTTAAGGAATTGTGATTCCTGTGAAAAAGGCAACTTAAATCAACTAAATGTTCCAATTTAATTTGATTTATAGCAATTGCAGTAACAAAACTGTTAAGTATTGTAGTTCCAAGTATAGTCAATTCTTCATTTACATTTATACCTTTTAAGTTAATAGATATAAAGATTGCTATATATATGACGTTTAAATGTGTAATTACTACTTCTCTTTCAAACTTCCTTGCCTCTTCTTCCCCTTTTAAACCTTTTATCATTATTCTTGATATTATTACACCTACATAACTATTAAGAAGTAGAAATAATGTTAGTGCTATATATAGATTAAAATTTATTCCCAAAAAGTGATGTATTGTTTGAGTAGCTAATATATAAAGACCTGAAAGTATAATCATAGTGACTAATGTGGCTATGGGACTATATAGATATACTAAAAAAATAACTGCTAAGAAAAAAGAAGTTAATGATACAAGCAAGAAAAAGCTATCATTAATTATTATTAATCCCAGTGCAATTAAGCAAATAATTATAATACTCAGCACTATTTGCACAGATTTCACCTTTAGATTAAAGTTTAATGTTAACATTACCACTCCAGTTAATCCTAAAAATAATAGCATACCTACCATTATATATTTTGGTATAAATAAATCTAATTCACTACTAAAATGCTCAATAAAAATATTGACTTGCTGATAAGCTAGTAAAACCATTCCAAGACCAAATAAAGTTGAAAAAAAATGCTGTTTTCTACTAAAATATGGGTTGAAATATTTTTTTAACACAAAGAATACCTCCTTTATTATAGAAACATTTGTTTAGATGTTGTCTTAGATATTATATTAAATGAGGAAATTGCATAATTCAAAGAGGCTGATTTTATTAAATTTATTTAAAGCAAAAAAGAGGTTTCACCCCAAAATGTCGAATATATTAAGTAGCACCAAAATAATCCGAAAGGAGTGAAACCTCTAAATGTATATTCGACAAATGAGCATAATTTCCTTTGAAGAAATTATAAAATTTCAACAAGAAACTAAGCTAGAAATGATTTTATCGCAATTAGACATTTCTAAAATAGCCTATAGTTTAAGAAAATCTGGTTATTCAAAAGGCCCAAAAGGTTATGAAGTAACATCAATGATTTATGCTTTAATAGCTATGCAA
>NZ_FOIF01000017.1 GCF_900111575.1 Anaerobranca gottschalkii DSM 13577
ATAGCTACTGCTCAGACTGAAGACAAACTATAGACAAAGTCATCATCAGCTGTGGTAATTAAACAAAGATACGATTAAGTTGAGGAGATAGATTTAAGAGCTGATTAGATAAAAGGAAGAAGGGGTGAGGAACAGGACGTTCCGAAAGCTCTATTGAGCCATGGATGGCGAATTAGAGCGGTACCCTTCTTCCTTTTAGATAGAAGCCTTAAATCTCGACGGAGACTTTGTTAGAATGTTTAATTACCACAGCCTTTAAAAAATGACTTTGTCTACAAACTGAGCAGTAGCTTAAATAGCTACTGCTTAAATTTAAAACTTCTAAGGAACAATCATTGTACCGGTTTTTCCTTCTATACCTTCTTTAGCTTTTTCTAATGAAGTAATTAAGGTTTTTCTACCAGGTTTTGAACCGGCAAATTTGATGGCAGCTTTTACTTTAGGTAACATTGATCCAGGGGCAAAGTGACCTTCATCAATATATTTTAACGCTTCCTCTATAGTCATTTGATCTAATTCTTTTTGCTCTGGAGTGTTAAAGTTAATAGCTACTTTTTCTACTGCCGTTAAAATAATGAGATAATCGGCATCTAAAATCTCTGCGATCTTTTCAGAAGCTAGATCCTTATCTATTACAGCAGGTACCCCTTTTAGTACACCATTTCCTTCGTCTATTACTGGAACACCGCCACCACCTACTGTAATTACAATGTACCCAGCTTCTACTAATGTTTTCACTATAGGTGCCTCTACCACATCTATTGGTTCAGGAGAAGCTACTACCCTTCGATACCCTCTACCAGCATCTTCCTTCATAATATAACCTTTTTCTTCCATAAGTTTTTTAGCTTCCTCTGCACTGTAGAAGAAACCTACCGGTTTAGTAGGATTTTTAAAACCTGGGTCATTTTTATCAACTACCACTTGAGTTACAACAGCTGCTATATGTTTTTCTATACCCCGCTTAACCATTTCTTCTCTGATAGCTTGTTGTAAATGATAGCCAATGTAGCCTTGGCTCATTGCACCACACTCAGGAAAAGGCATTATTGGAAGATTAGGGTTAACCTGAGCTGCCCCTTCATATGTTGCCACTATCTGACCTACTTGAGGTCCATTACCATGGGCAATAATTACTTGATGGCCTTCTTCAATTAAATCAACTATAGGCTTAGCGGTGTTTTGGGCAGTAAGCCTTTGACTTTCAGCACTTATATCTTTGGGATCTGCCTGTAAGGCATTACCTCCTAAAGCTATAACTATTCTGCTCATCTTTTATCCTCCTATTAGCTATTATAAAGTTGCAACCATTACAGCTTTGATGGTATGCATTCTGTTTTCTGCTTCGTCAAAAACTACAGAGTGTTTACTTCTAAACACTTCATCGGTCACTTCCCTAATATCTAAGCCCCTTTCTTTAGCCTCTTTAGCCACTTCTGTTTCAAAGTCATGGAAAGCTGGTAAACAGTGCATAAAGATAACATCGGGATTTTCTGTAGCTTTAAGCATATCCATATCTACTCTAAACTTGGTCAATAGTTTAACCCTATTTTCCATTTGATCTTCTTCACCCATAGAAACCCAGACATCGGTATAGATTACATCTGCTCCTTTAAGACTTTCAATGTTATCTGATACTTCAATGATCGCTCCACTTTCTTTAGCCACTTCTTGTACTTTATTTAAAATACTTTCTTCTGGCCACAATTCTTTAGGACCATAGGCGACATAGTGCATTCCCATTTTTGCACAACCGTACATCCAAGCATATGACATGTTATTTCTAGTGTCACCTACAAATACAACTTTTACCTTATTTAATGGTTTGGCTACATGTTCTTCAATGGTTAAAAGGTCTGCTAAAATTTGAGTAGGATGATCAACATCTGTCAATCCATTCCATACTGGAACACCTGAATATTTAGCTAGATCTTCTACAACCTTTTGTTCAAAACCTCTATATTCTATACCATCATAATATCTACCCAATACTTTAGCTGTATCTTCTAAAGACTCTTTTTTACCCATTTGGGAACTCTTAGAATCTAAAAAGGTTACATGGGCACCTTCATCAAGGGCTGCAACTTCAAAGGCACATCTTGTTCTTGTAGAAGTTTTTTCAAATAGTAAAACAATATTTTTCCCTTCTAATGCTTTTGTCCTTATACCTGCCCTTTTTTTAGCTTTTAAATCCTTTGAAAGATCCAAAAGATACCTAATTTCCTCTTTTGTAAAGTCCATAAGTGTTAAAAAACTTCTTCCCTTTAAATTTACTGGCATTATTAATTCCTCCTTTTATTTTTATAATTTTATAAATTTTCTCTAATTAATGGCATTGACATACAGCGGGGACCACCTCTACCCCTAACTAGTTCTGAACCTTCAATTTCTATAACTTCTATTCCCCTTCTTCTTAAGGTTTCATTGGTATATTCATTACGATCATAGGTTATAACAACTCCTGGCTCAATTGCTAAGGTATTTGTACTATCATTCCACTGCTCCCGAGCCGCTGTAATTTCTGTACCACCACCACTTTCAATTAATTCCACACTTGGTAGTTTTAATACCTGCTTCAAGGCAGCTTCTAAAGAACTTAGTGGAGTGATTTTAGGTCCATTTACCCCTTTAGTTAGTAAATATACTTTAATAGAATTTTTAACACCTGGATAAATGGCAAACTGGTCGTAATTTAACATTGTAAACACCGTATCTAAATGCATATACGCCCTTGTAAAGGGAATTTGAATAACTAATACCTTATCTATTTTAGTCTCTTGGAATAATCTTTGACTTAAAGTTTCTATCCCCCAAGCCGATGTCCTTTCACTACAACCAATTGCTAAAGTAGTTTCGTTTAATACTAATATATCCCCACCTTCAATACTATAAGGATCAGTATAGTTATAATATAGAGGGGTTTCGCTGCTGGTAAATAAAGGATGATACTTGTAAATATAGTGAAGAAACATAGTCTCTCTATTTCTAGCCGGTGTTTTCATTTTGTTAATTGATAACCCATTTCCTATAGTCGTTCCAGGGTCTCTAGTAAAGTAAAGATTAGGAATAGGATTTATATAAAATGGATAATCACTCTTCACATAATCTACTAGCCTATATTCCCAACTTAAATTAGGTACATCTTCTTTATGTAATCCTTCAATAGCCACTCTTACAACTTTCTGAGGGGGTAATGATAAAAGATATTCCTTAATTGCCTGTTCTAAATAGGGGTTTGCTAAGTTAGTTCCTTTAATAACATCACTGATAAATTTTTCTTTTACCTCTGCCTTTTCTAATACTTCTTCCAATAGATTTTCATAATAATAAATTTCACACCCTCTATCAGCCATAGTTAAAGCAAAGGCATCATGTTCATTTCTCATTCTCTTTAACCAGGGGATATCATCAAAGAGTAACTCCTCTAAGTATTGAGGTGTTAGCCGCTCTAATTCCCTTCCCGGTCGGTGTAATAAAACAGCTTTTAGTTTACCTATTTCAGAATTTACATTTAAAAAACTCTGCTTCATCCTTTCACTCCTTCCCCAGGTATTCTTTTTTTACATATGGTGATGTCATCCCCTGCAAAAGAGCACCATAATTAGGTATAAACTCTATTATATCTCCAACCTTTAAATTAGGCCTCTTTGTCACATCTAATAGGAGATGGTCACTACTCCCTCCTAAAATTTCTATTTCTTTGTCTAAAGGTTCCATGTTTATATCTATATCTTGTCTGCCTAAAGCAACTATTGCCCTTTTATGAATACCCCGATCTTCAAAGATCGGTGTATTTCCGAAAGCATCTTGCCCTATTTCACCGATAGGAACCGATGGTTTTTCCTTTAGTTCCACAATTTCTCCTACAATTTTAAAGGTATCTAAAAAGGTTTCTGGAATATGTTCCCTTGCAATAGTTTCTCGTCCTAACAATAGACTTTCCCCTAAACGTAAATGGTTGATTTCTTTAGGCATCCTACCTTCAATCAACATTTTAACAGAACTAGAATTACCCCCTGAGATAATTTTTAAAGGAGTACCTTTGCTTTCCCATTGTTTTTTTAAACTACAGAGTTTTTCTAAGTTATCCTCTGAAGGAATAATACCTCCATAACAGGTTAAATTGGTTCCTAAACCCACAACCTCTATATTTTTAAAATTTTCTATTTCTTTTTGTATATATTCTAGGTCAGTAGGCCAAAATCCTTCCCGTAAATCCCCTAAATCTACCATAAGAATTATTTTATGTTTTTTCCCTACTCTACCGGCAACTTCATTCAATCTTTTTATCGTAGCTAATTCTGAGTTTAAAGATGTATCACAATACTCTACTACTTCTTCACATTCCGATAACATAGGAATTCTTAAAAGTAGGGTTTGGACTTTATCTTTAAAATATCCCTTTAGCTTTTTAATATTTTCAACCCGTGAATCGGCAAGCTCTTTAAATCCCCCTTGAACTAAGGCTTTAGCTACTTCTAAGTCTGCACAAGTTCCCTTGGTAACAGCACAGGGCTCTATTCCCTTTTCTCTACACAATTTTAATAAAACTTCTCCGTTATGCCGGATTTTAGGTAAATCTATTACTATTTTCGGATACATGTTTTTCCTCCTACACCTGTAAACTTTCCCTCATGAGATGGACACTTTCCTTTGGATACTTAACACTCATAGCCCCTAATACTGCCATATTATAATGTCTATCTATTAAGATTTTTGCTTTTTCTCCTGGTAATAACGGTTCCCCTTTAATATTTACCCTCTTTCCTTTAACACCCTTTTCTAAAATTTCACGACCCCTTTCTAACCTTGTTAAAGCCCCTCCAGTACCAATAATCCACTTAACTACAGTTAGGTCTTTTCCTTCTACTATTTTATAGCGACCTGAAGGTCCATATAAAACCTTTAACTTCCCTACATGGCGGTTAATAGCTGTTTCCACCGCTAATTTAGTTAGCTCTTCCGATACTTTTTTTTCTTTAGCCGTTGTAGGAATAGGTTTGATTAAAGTTTTCAACTCTTCTTTATCTACCCCTATATTTTGGGCAAACTTTTCTTTCCCTACAAGGTTAATGATATTTTCACTATTTATATAGACTCCTAAGTCTCCTTCTACAGTCCTTTTTTCCCTTGGTTCTGGAGCTATTAAAAATCTACTTAATTCTTCACTTCCATCTGTAACTGAGTGGACATCGGTAGTAGCTCCACCTACATCTATTACTATTAAATCTTCAATTTCTTCACTTAAAGCAATAGCTCCCTTCATCACTGCTCCCGGTGTGGGTATAATTGTCCCTGTCACCATTTGCCGGATTTTCTCCATCCCCGGTCCCTTGGTGATGTGCTCTTCAAAAAGCTGTTGAATTACTTCCCTAGCAGGAACGATGTTTAGTTCATCTATCTTAGGATAAACATTTTCAATAAGAACTATAGTTTTCCCCTTTTCTTTAAACAATTTTTCTACTTTAGGAGCAAGTTTAATATTGCCACCATAGATAAAGGGAAGATCTAGAGGAAGAGATGCAAGTTTTTTTGCATTTTCAAAAACTATCTCCTCTTCCCCATAATCTACTCCTCCTGCTAAAAGGACTATGTTAGGTCCTATATCTATAATCCTCTGTAGGTCATCTTCTTTTAAAGGACCGGCAGTGACATCTCTAATCACTGCCCCGGCTCCTAAAGCCGCCTCCTTGGCAGCCTTTACTGTCATATCATAAACTAGTCCGTGTACCGTCATCTTCAAACCACCGGCTGCTGAGCTTGTAGCAAACATCTGGGTATAGTCTACTTTTTCTTCCCCTAAACTTTGGGCCAATTGTTCAAGGGCCATTTCCAGACCTACTGTTACATCCCCTTGATAAACGGTAGTAGGTCCTTGCCCTTGACCTAAAAATTTAGGCTTGGGGGAGTTCAAGCCCGTAAAAGCATTGATAACAGTGGTAGTACTACCTATTTCTGCAACTAATAAATCAACTTTCATCCTTCTCCCCCTTTAAAATTATTGTAATTCCCTTCTCTTTTTAACTAAGAAACTAGCTACATGGATACCTTTAGTTCCCCTACCAAAGCCTGCATCCATTCCTTCTTCTACTGCTATATCATTAGTTACTTGGGTTCCACCAGCTACTAAGATAATTTTTTCTCTAATACCTTTTTCTTTACATAATTGATGGAGTCTTCTCATGTTTATTCTATGAATATCTCCATGGGTAATGATTGTAGAGATCAGGATAGCATCAGCACCTATTTCTATTGCTGCATCCACAGCTTTAGTGACAGATACAGAGGTACCTAAGTAATAGCATTGGATACCAAATTTCTCGATACCACCGTGTTTTATATCAATAATTTCCCGCATACCTACAGAGTGCTCATCTTCACCAACGGTAGCTGCTACAACTTTCATCGGTTTTTTCTTAATATCCTCTCTGATTTCTTCTTCTGATAAACTAGGAATCTCTTGGGGTATCTTTAACTCTTGGGGATCTATGGCTAACTCTAAGCGACCTTTAACTTCCACCAATGTACCCTCTGCTGGATGCATCGACTGTTTATGGATAGCTTCTACATCGGTAAGTCCCATTTTTTTAGCTATTTCCATTGCTGCATATTCCGCTACCCTTACAGAAGTTGGTAAAAAGATATTCATACTTACATAGCCATCGGCATACCATTCAACCTCTGGAGTTAATAACCCTTTTTCTCTATGTTCTTTTTTTGCCTCCATCCTTCTTAGGACATTATCTTCTTCATCTAATTCATCGATATAAACAATTTTTTCAGGCTTACATAAAGTACATCCATCTATAGCTTCACAAGGTGAATTGTACTGGCTGGGGATATTATTATAGCCAAAATGATGACAAACTGGGGCAAAATAGTCTTTATCCCTTTGGAAAATGGTACCACTGCCTATGCCACCATCACCTTTTCTAACAATACCGTCTCCATTTCTTTCAGGGTAATAACCACTATCAACAAAGAACCCTTCTTCTACTGCTTTGAAGTATCCACCAACTTCGATAATTTCTTCTAGGAAAAGTATTGCCCTTTCCTTCAACTCTCTAACCTTATCTCTTAGTGGTCCATCTTCCCTTAACTGGACATAATCTGTAATGGAATCTAAGCCTATTAAAGCCTGTTTAGCAGTATTTATCGCATGGATATTGTTGTAGTGCCATGGCACATTCCTTCCTTCATCGGGGGTTATTGTACTTTGTATATCAGCACTGGTTAATCTAGAAATCATTAAGTTTAAAGTATGGCTAACGGTAGCTTCCCTTGTACAGCTCTCCATGTATTTTGTGTTCATTTGTGCCCTCATTTTATACTGGTCAAAAAGTTCCCTTAATGCTACGGCATAGGGTAAATCTAAGGCCATACAAGGAGCTGGGGGAGCTGTTGGTGGAACAGTAGAAAGGCTTATATTTTCTTTTTTCATACCAACTTTAGTAGAAAACATAGCATTAATACCATGCTGTACCATAAGCTCTGGCATTACTTTCCACGCTTCCCTAGCTGTAGCATTGGCGTTGTGGGCACCATCGATTTGTAACATATCTGCCGATGCCATTATTTTTTTGGCTACAGCGGCATCTACAAAGGAGCGGTACATATTTACATTACGATAGAGAACATTATATTGGGGGTCTTGATGGGCACCATTGATCCCTTCTTCGGCAAATAATACTGCAATATCTGGTCCTGCTACTCCACTTACGTATGAATGGAGGTTTATAGGACGACCTACTTCATCTTCTATCATGTCTAATGCTTTTCTAGTTGCCCTAATTTGTTTTCTAGTAATAGGAACACCACCAATTCCTTCAGGAGTTCCTTCTATTAAACCATCATAGTGACTCTGACCTGCTGTTCTAATAACCATGATGTGGTCTGCACCATGCCAAGCTGCCATCCGCATCCGGCGAATATCATCTTCAAATCTTCCAGAGGCAATTTCCGATGTAATTACACAATCTGGTTGTGGATCAATATCCCCAAAGTATTTGGAAGCTGGAAGACCAATACTATTTTTTAGAGGTTGGGATATTTGTTTATAGACAAAGGGACCTACTTGGGTAGGTTTTTCTACCTTTTTTCTCCAAGTCCAGCCTTTTCTCCTAGGCCTATAACTTTCTAGATCTTTTAGGATTTCTTCTATATTTAATTTTTCGTTTTTGTCTAGATTCATTACCTTTCACCTCCAAAAAGGGCCTTTGCTTTTTCCCATAAACTTTCATCTTCAATTAACCTTTGCCCTGCTTCTAGGTAGTTAATTCCTAAACTTTCCGCTACCTTTAATACCACATGACCTGCTCCTTTACCGATAAGGCCATGTTCTATACAACGTTCTACTATAACCTTACAGTCTAAGCTACTAAAACCCATCCTTAGTAAAACACTTCTTTCTACAGCGGGAGATGTGTGGGTATGGGCCAATTCCACCAATGGTGTTGTAATCTGATCTAATAGGGACCAAAATCTCTCCTTTAGTTGTTGATCAGTTAAGTCCTTGAGATGTTCTCGCCTTTGGAGATAATTATCTTTTCTTTCCACCTAAACTACTCCTTTCCTGCTAATAATTTTTTTATGTTTTCTAAACTAGTATTTAACTCATCTTGTAAAAACTGCCAATCTACCTCTGTAAATCCATTTATATCAAAATTAGCTTTGATATTTTTTAGATAGGTTGACCTCAATCTATCCACTGGATATTCCTTCACAAAAAGTTTAGAAGGGTGATCCGGTAAAACTATAGATTTTCCTGGTACACTTTCTCTAGGGTCACCTAAATATACATGGATACCATTTTTCATAGCAAAGGAGAGCTGGGCATTTAGGTGTTTTCCAGCCCCGGTATATTCCGTTTCTTGTACTACGATAATTTGATCTTCATCCATTTCCCTAGCCAAAGGAATAGCTGCTGCTAAAGAGGTGTTCCCTGCTGGGCCCCTTTCTAGCCCTTCTAATATAGCTAACATTTCTGTTACATAAAAGGCTTCCCCTTGGGTTACTGTAACATAACGATCCATATATCTTAGTGGTCTTGCTGCATTTTTAGGAACATCGGCCCTATCTGGCCAAGTAGCAAAAGGTACTCCAAAACCGGTATGACCTGTGGTAAAGGATTTTTTATTAAAATCATTGTCACTAGCCATGTGTAATCCTTCTAAATCTATACTAGCTCCTATTACTTCTGTATCATGACATCCCGCCCTTTTAAGGCCTCTAGCTGTTCCAGTCAAGTTACCTCCACCGGCGTGGGTTACCACTACTTTATCAGGTTTTCTCCCTGTCCTTTCCATAACTTGCTCGGCAATTTCAACCCCTAGTGTTTCAATACCGGCTATACCAAAAGGAGTGTACAATGAAGCGTTAAAATAACCTGTTTCTTCTAAGGTTCTTAAAAAGACGTAAAAAAGTTCTGGTCCTACTGACAGCTGTAAGACTTCACTGCCATAGGCTTCACAAGCCCTACCTTTTTCCATAATCTCCGGCTGATAGACCCCTCTACTATCAAAGGCTTCTTGAACAATAATACAATCTAAACCTTGCATAGCAGCTTGGGAGGCTACCGCTGCTCCATAGTTACCGCTGGTGGCAGCTACTACCCCTTTATAGCCATTTTTCTTAGCATGATACACCGATACTGCCGCTCTCCTTGCTTTAAAGGAACCGGAAGGATTTGCAGCTTCATCTTTTAGAAAAATCCTCGCCCCTTTGCCTTTAGGAGAAAGTTTCCGAACTAATTCAGTTATATTTTTCAATTCATAAAGGGGAGTATTACCAACCCCTTGTTCTTTTTGAATTTCCCTAATTTTATCAAAGGTATAGCCTCCATAGGCCATCATTTTTTCATAATCGAAGGCTAAAGGAGTAATTTGAAATTCCGTGTAATCTATACCGATAGCCTTTTTCATTATTTCGTTTTTCCTCGCCATAACCCCTTGATAGCTATTGTCCATGGCCATCACCTGATTTCATAAAATTTTTAATACTTTCCCTCACTTGAAATAACTGGGGAACAACATCGCCAAAATCATGGGTATATCTGGGATTAGTGTTAGTTAAAATTCCAGTCATTTTTCTACCTATCGCAGTTTTTATCTCTACTTCTTCACCTACAGAAGCTGGAGTTTCTAAAAAGCCCTTTACTTTAAAATGTAATGGGGTGTTTTGGGTGTCTATAGGGACTTGTGGGGCCCTTTCTCCCCTAGGTAAAACCTCTTTTGTTATCTCAACATAAGTTCCCTTTGGAATCTTATCCATTAAATCAACTCCTCATTTTTAACATTTTTTCAAGATCTCCCATAATTGCAGCGGGAACTGGAAGTTCTGCCATGTTTGTTAACCCGGGTTTTGCTTTAATTACGTTGATAATAGAGTTTACTGCCATAGCAATTGTTCCGATGCCACCAGGTATTTCTGGTTTAATTGCCATATTGACATTAGGAGTGCCATAAATGTTGATATAGTCACCGGTTTCTACTCCTTCTAGTTCTGGTAGCACTTGTTGAGGATGTTCTAATTTAATAACTGTTTTACCATTCATTATTCCGTAAGCAATGTGTTTACAACCTGCTACCATTCCGGGATAAACTTCAACATATTTAGTCTTTCTATAAACTTTAGAAATTATTGGCTCCTTTGTTTCTTTAATTTCATCTAATTCCCAACCTAATGCTTTGGCTATTAGGGCCATAGATTCTGGAAAACCTACATGACCTACTATATAACCTTCTTCTATACCTTTTTTAAATTCTTCTACAGTTGTTCCTACCCCTTGGGTTTTCATCACAGTGGGACCGAAAGGAGATAGGTCATTGATTCGGGCAGCTTCAATTTTTTCTACATGGGTACAAACACCTGTTAAAGCTATAATCAATGTGTCTAGAACAAAACCTGGGTTTATTCCTGTTCCTAGTACCGTCACATTATTTTCTTTAGCTAATCTATCTATTTCTTGTGCTAATTCCCTTTCTTGCTGCTGAGGATAGGCCATTTCTTCTGCGATACAAATTACATTTTTACCACTTTCAACAGCTTGTTTAATTTGAGGGAAAACTTCCTTTGTAAAGGAACCGGTGGCAATAAGCACTATATCTGCTTCTTTAGCTAGGACTTCTTCAGGATTACTTTCAATAATTACATCCATCCTCTGACCTTCAAAAATTTCTCCTAAAGGTTTACCTACTTTGTTAGGATCTAAGTCAATGGCACCTACCGATTGAATACCTGATTTCTTGGCTATTAACTCAGCCATACCTCCTCCCATTGCACCTAAACCCCAATGGATTACTTTAACTGACATTTTACCTCCACTCCTTTGTTTAGATTTCTCCCTTTATTTTTTGCAAATTTTATGCCAATATTTGAATATCTATAAAATTCTTTATTTGTGGGGATGTTTTGTATTTTGAAAAACAAAAAAACACCTAAAGAGCAAAATTTTTTGCTTTTAGGTGCAAAATTTTTTTCAGATGCTAATCTTATATTTCTTTAATTTATATTGTAAGTTTTGTCTAGAAATCCCTAATTCCTCAGCTGTTTTAGAGATATTGCCATTTAATTCTTTAAGTTTTTCTGTTATAACCTCTACTTCCAGTTTTTCTAAAATTTCTGGTAGAGTTTTAGGGGTAGGTTTTGTGTCAGCCCATTGTTGAAGGTGTTTAGGTAAAATATCTATAGTAATTATATGATCTTCTGGAAGGATGTTTATAGCACCTTCAATGACATGTTGAAGTTCCCTGACATTCCCTGGCCAGGAATAATTATAAAAAAGGTTCATCACTTCTTTGCTGATTTTTACATCTTTAATATTGAATTGTTTTTTATATTTATCGATAAAGTATTTAGTTAGAAGTATTATATCACTCCGCCTTTCCCTTAACGGAGGGATTTCAATATTTACAACTGCCAAACGGTAGTAGAGGTCCTGCCTAATTTTATTATTTCTAACACTTTCCCCAGGCTCTGTATTTGTTGTGGCAATTATCCTTACATCAACGGGGATTTCTTTAGTTCCACCTATTGGCCTGACTTTTTTATCTTGTAAAACCCTCAAAAGTTTAGCCTGTAAATCTAGTCCCATTGAATTTATCTCATCTAATAAAAGGGTTCCACCATCTGCTTGTTGTAATAACCCTGGCCTATCTACTGCTCCGGTAAAACTTCCCTTTACTGTCCCAAATAGGATCCCTTCTAATAGAGATTCTGGTAGTGCTGCACAATTTTGAGCTATAAAAGGCTTATTTTTTCTTTTACTAGCGTAGTGGATACTTTGAGCAAAGAGTTCTTTACCTGTTCCAGTTTCTCCGTAAATCAATACAGAAGAATCAGTTTTTGCCGCCCTCTTACCGTATTCAATTATTTTTTTAAGTTTTTCACTTTCACCGATAATGTTGTTAAAGGTAAAGTTTTCACCTTCTCCTTTTTTATCCTTTGTTGTATAGAGTTGTTGTTGTAAATCGACTATTTTTTCCGCCAATTCTTGTAATCGGGTAACATCTTTAGAAATTTCCAATACCCCTACAAATTCTCCGTTGTTATAAAGGGGTACTGTTGTGTTAATAGTTACTATCCTTTGACCTTTGTAGTTTGTATATACTTGAACTTGATCGTAAATTGGTTTTTTAGTTTTAAGTACCCGGTGTATAGTACTAGTTTCTGGGGTGAGGGAGGGAAACATAGCTAAAACATCTTTATACAATACTTGATGACCTTCCATTCCCTCCATTCGAGCCATTGTTGGATTATAGAAAATGGTTTCTCCCTTTTTATCAACAATATGAATCCCTTCATCTATCGAGTTTAAAATGTTTTCAAAGTTAAGTTTTAATATATTATCAAAATCCATTTAATCACCCCCACTAATTTCAATTATATCTCAATTTTGAAAAATTAACTAGATAAAAATAAAAACAAGATTTCATCTTCTAAGATAAAATCTTGTTCCGTTACTTTTGTAGAAATTCCACTAATCCAGAACAGATACTCCATGCTAATTTATATTGATATTCTTCCCTTTGGAGATTTTTTCGCTCTTCTGGATTTGATAAAAATCCCGTTTCCACCAGTACCCCAATGATATCTAATTCCCTGGTTAAATAAAAGTCCCTGGCCTTTGCCTCTCGATGGGTCCCTGTATTAACTTTTAGGTGTTTTTGAATGATATTGGCTAGTTCTTGAGACTGTTCTTTTTCTTTATCATAAAAGGTTTGGGCACCTTTCCATCTTGGAGATGTTGTGCTGTTAGTATGGATACTTATTAGATAAGCTGCTCCACTTTTTTCAATTAACTCTCTTCTCTTTAACATATCTTGCTGTTTTTTAGGTCCTGCAGTTGCATCTAAAAAATCTTTGTCTTCTTCTCTAGTCATTACCACACTAAAGCCATTTATCAATAATACCTCTTTAACTTTTAAAGCGATTTCTAAATTTATGTCCTTTTCCTTTACATTTTCTACTGTTGTACCTGGGTCATAACCACCATGCCCTGGGTCTACTGCTACGATAATTTTCCCCTGTGAATCTAAGGCATTTTTCTCTAAAATAGGAGTAGTTGTCTCTGTGTTATCTATACATCCATTTAAAAGGGAAACTATTAACATAATGATACAATAGAATGAGATTTTTTTAACCAATTAAATCACCCCTCTTAACCTATTTTCTGTTAAAAAGGGCTTTATTATACTTACAAAAAACCCGCCAAAGAGAGTTTAGTACATTCTAATAATTATTTAAGCCACTTATCAATATAAGCTTCAATCATATTAATAAACTTTTCGACATTAACCAGTTGTTTCCTCGCCTCTTCTTTGTTAATGATATAAAAATCTTGATAATCACTTTTAGTTCTAATATCAAAAGCACTAACAATTATTTTATAGTATTCCTTTTCTATTTTCCCATTAGCAATATAATTTTTATTAAAATATCCTAAAATAGATGAATGCTTTTTAGAATCAAATCTATCATAAGCCAATAATGCCCTTAAAGCATGAAAAGCTGCATAATATGACCTATTTACTGACTGTGCGAACATGCTATGCTCAAAATTTATTTTTGCTGTTTCTAAATCTTGTTTAGCCTTTTCTAATCTATAATTTGATAGATCCCTAACTTTATCCATATATATCAATCCCTTCTCTTTTTATATTTGCAAAGAAAGGAAGTACTTCTGCCCATTCATAAAAATGATCATAGTTATTTTCAATTATAGATAGAACTATTCCATATTGAGTTGTTAAATCTACAACAACATCCAGTAACCTACCTTGCTTTCTTTTAATTTCCTCTTCATCCATATCTAGCAAGAGCATTATATCTAAATCAGATTCTTCATCATTATCTCCTCTAGCATAAGATCCATATAATAATATTTTCTTTAATTTTTCCCCATATATATTTTTTAACCTTTTTTCCAAATCCATTAATAATAAATCTATTTTCCTATTTTGGAAGTTTATCTTCTTTAGCAAGATAACCACCCTTTCCGAAATTAACTCGTAATAGCTTTTGAGAAAGTCTAATGAGATGTTAAACTTAAGCAAAAGAATTTAATCTCACTACTAATATAAATATTATAACACAATTTATTCGAAATAGAGAGTCTAAATCGAAACAATTTTTTTAATTTTATAATTCGTTCTGTAGAAGTTAAATTATTTACGTTTGCTCAACTGAAATCTAATCATAAGCCATTTAAGTACATTAGAAATCGATGTCCCCTTTCTTAATGTATCTAATCAAAGATTCTCGAGCCAGAATGTTCAAAATCAGGCACTAAGAATCATTCATGTTGTAGAAATGCAGAAGGGAGATGAAAGGAATGTGTAAATCAAATTGCGATCATCCTGAGTTACGTCCAAAAGACGGTAAGTGCAGTAAAGAGCTGATTGAAAAATGTCATGGCAAGAATAAGAATCACCCATGCAATGAAAAAGATGAAAAAAAGGATAACAAATTCAACTCTGAAATGGACAGAAATCGAGTATGATTTCTGTCCATTTCAAATTATTGTTGCCAAATAAACACAAAAAACCCCCGCAAATTTTGCAGGGGTTTTGTATTTGAATATTAACGTTTGGAGAATTGTGGTGCACGGCGGGCTTTTTTCAAACCGTATTTCTTTCTCTCTACCATTCTTGGGTCCCTTGTTAAGAAACCAGCTTTCTTTAAAGCAGGTCTGAAGTTAGGATCTACTTTAAGAAGAGCTCTAGAGATACCATGGCGAATAGCGCCTGCTTGACCAGAAACACCGCCACCATATACGTTTACTAATACATCAAATTGTCCTAATGTTTTAGTAAGTTCTAATGGTTGTTTAACGATAAGTTTTAAAGTTTCTAAACCACCAAAGTAGTTGTCAATATCTCTTTTGTTGATCAATATATTGCCTTCACCAGGTACTAAACGTACTCTAGCTACAGATGTTTTACGACGACCGGTTCCAATATAAGCCATTTAGATGTCCCCCTTTCTTAAAATCCTCTTGGTTGCCACATTTCTGGCTGTTGTGCTTCGTGATTGTGGTGTGGACCTCTGTAAACACGGAGCTTTTTAAGCATTTTTCTACCTAATTTGTTGTGAGGTAACATTCCTTTAACTGCTAGGTAAAGAGCTCTTTCAGGCTTTTCTTTCATTAATACTTCATATGTTGTTGCTTTTAATCCACCTGGATATAATGAGTGTCTGTAGTGGATTTTATTTTTTAATTTATTACCTGTTAATACAGCCTTTTCAGCATTGATGATGATCACATGGTCACCAGTATCTACATTAGGTGTATAAATTGCTTTATGTTTACCCCTTAAGATTGAAGCTACTTCACTAGCCAATCTACCAAGGGTTTTCCCTTCAGCGTCGACAACATACCATTTTCTTTCTACTTCGTTAGCTTTCGCTAGGAAAGTTGTCCGCATGGATATTCCCTCCTTATTTTTTCCAATGTTTTTATAACTTTTACTATGTTTTTTCCGGGGCTCTCGGATTCAAACATACTCTAAGATATTTTAGTATAATTATAGCCTAATGTCAAGTAATTAACCTTAATACAGTACAATTAATAATAAATTTTTTCAAGGATAAGCCCTTGTGGTGGAGCAGTAGGTCCAGCTTTTTTCCGGTCCTTTGCCCCGATTATTCTAGGAATTTCTTCTGGACTTAATTTCCCCTTACCAATCTCTACTAAGGTTCCAGCTATTATCCTAACCATATTGTACAAAAAACCGTTTCCTTCAATAAGAAATTTAATATAACTGTTTTCTTCTACCACTTGAAAGGCTGTTATAGTTCTAACCGTTGTTTTAGTTGTCGCGCCAGAGCCTCTAAAACTAGTAAAATCATGGGTACCTAAAAAATATTTGGCCCCTTTTTTTATTTCTTCTAACCTAAGAGGTTGGGGAACATGCCAAGTAAATTCCTTTGTTAAAGGTCTTTGGGCAATATGGTTATCAATTGTATAGCTATATTGTTTTCCCTTGGCGTTATATCTACTATGAAAATCTAAACTTACCTTTTCCGCCTCTAAAACCCTAATATCTTTAGGTAAATTTGCATTTATGGCCATGATAAGTCTTTGGGGATCTGGGAGTCTATCTTTTCTATGTTTAAAATTTACTACCTGACCATTGGCATGAACTCCGGCATCGGTTCTACTGGCCATATGGGTTGTTATTTCTTCTCCAAATATTTTTGACAATGCCTTATTAAGGTACTTTTGTATAGTTGGATCATCACTTTTATTTTGCACTTGAAAACCACAATAGTTTGTTCCTTGATAGGCAACTACCAACTTAGTATTATACATCCTATATCCCCGTCAAGATAACAGTTGTTAATAAAGCTAAAACTCCTAAAAAGGCTAGATAGTCTTTTACTGTGGTTTTCAAAACTTTCATCCTCGTTCTCCCTGTACCTCCCCGATAACACCTAGACTCCATAGCCATAGCTAATTCATCTGCCCTTCTAAAGGCACTGACAAATAGTGGGACCAGCAAAGGTACTAAAGCTTTTGCCCTTTGGAGGATATTCCCTGATTCAAAATCAGCGCCCCTTGCCATCTGTGCTTTCATAATTTTATCTGTCTCTTCTAGTAGTGTAGGAATAAAGCGCAGGGCAATGGTCATCATCATAGCTAGTTCATGGGCAGGGACTCCCACTTTTTTAAAAGGTGATAATAAACCTTCAATAGCGTCGGTCAAAGCGATTGGAGAGGTAGTTAAAGTTAGTAAAGAGGTATTCATAACTAGTAAAGCTAATCTTGAAGCCATGAATACACCTTGCCTAACTCCAAATCTATCAATAGAAAATCTACCTAGTTGTAGTAAAGTGTCAGTTTCCGGTCCCTTTGTAAAAAATGTATGGATAATCAAAGTAAAACCTATTAAAAACCACAGAGGTTTTAAGCCTTTAATAATTGTAGAAAAAGAAATTTGTGCGACCCTTACCATTATATACAGTAAAATCAATAACAATAGATAGCCATAAAAGGTGTTTATAAAAAACAATGTTGTAATGAGGATGATAGTAATAAGGATTTTTATCCTCGGGTCAAGGTTATGAATAAATGAATCTCCTGGAAGGTATTGTCCAATAGTAATACCCTTAAGTAGTGACATGCTTCCACCTACCTAATATTTTCTTTAATTCTTCTTTAGCTTCTAACCTTTTATAGACCCTTGGATTTACAGGAAAGTTTAACTCCTTAAGTTTTAACATCAACTGTGTAACTGGCGGAACCTCTAAACCAATTTTTATAAGCTCATCCCTTTTTGCAAACACCTCTTCAGGCTTACCATCGGCAAATACTTTGCCACTATCCATGACAATGATCCTATCTACTAGCTCAGCTATTTCATCCATAGAGTGGGAAACTAAGATTATGGTAATTTTTAATTCTTGATGAAGTTTTTTAAGTTTCCCTAACATATCATCCCTTGAACGTGGATCAAGGCCTGCTGTAGGTTCATCTAATATCAAGTATTTTGGTTCCATTGCCAGCACTCCCGCTATGGCAACTTTCCTCATCTGCCCTCCACTGAGTTCGAAGGGTGAACGGTCCTTCACTTCATCATAATTTAAATTTACCCATTCTAAAGATTTTTTTACTTTTTTTAAGATCTGCCTTTCATCATAACCTAAGTTTTTGGGACCAAAGGCTATATCCAATTCCACTGTTTCCTCGAAAAGTTGACTTTCCGGATATTGAAAAACTAAGCCGACTTTCCTGCGGATATCTTTAAGTTTAGTAGTTTTATCCAAAAGATCTAAGTTATCTACTTTTACCTTCCCTGATGTAGGTTTAAGTAAACCATTTAGGTGTTGAATTAATGTTGATTTTCCCGAGCCAGTGTGACCAATGAGTCCAATAAACTCCCCTTCTTCAATTTTAATATTGACATCTTTTAATGCCACTACTTCAAAGGGTGTTCCCGGTGAATAAATATGTGTTAAGTTTTCCACTACTATGGGCATAAATATTTCACCAACTCTTCCACAGTTATAATATCTTTGGGTATATTATAACCTTCTTTGTTTAAGTCATATACCAGTTCTGTTACCACAGGGACATCTAGACCTAATTCCCTAAGCTTTTCCACATCTTTAAAAATTTCCTTAGGGGTTCCTTCCATTACAATTTCTCCATTTTCCATTACTATCACCCTATCGGCCAAGGCCGCCTCTTCCATGTGGTGAGTGATATGGACAATGGTTATCCCCTGCTCTTTGTTTAACCGACTGATAGTTTCCATTACTTCCCTTCTACCTTGGGGATCTAACATAGCAGTGGGTTCATCTAGACAAATGCATTTTGGTAACATTGCCAGTATTCCAGCTATGGCGATTCTCTGTTTTTGTCCTCCTGATAAGAGATGGGGGGGATGTTTCCGATATCCCTCCATACGGACTAATTTTAATGCTTCATCTACCCTTTGAATAATAACTTCTTGGGGCAATCCTAAGTTTTCAGGACCAAAAGCCACATCTTCTTCCACAATAGTGGCAATTATTTGGTTATCAGGGTTTTGAAAAACCAAACCTACTGTTTGCCTTGCCAGGTAGTAATCTTCTTCACTGGAAATTAACTTTCCTTCAATATAAACTTCCCCTGAATGGGGTTCTAACAAACCGTTGAAATGCTTAGCTAAAGTAGATTTTCCAGAACCATTGTGGCCAATAATTACTACAAATTCCCCTTCTTCGATAGAAAGATTTACTCCTTTTAAAGCTGCTAATTGGTTTTCTTTATCCTTATTATAGTAATGTACTAAGTTTTTGACTTCTATTATTTTACCCATCGACAATAAACCTCCCCCTTTAGGGATGGTATCTTTTAAAAAAAGACAGGTATAAACAGTTATCGGTTATAACCGTACCAGCGATTATAACCGTTAACTGCCCCATTACCTGTCCGATTTTAGTGCTGACTGTAAGGGGAGTTACCCTTACTAAATTAATTCAATGATGGCCTGAGGTGCTCCATCCCCTCTTCTTGGACCAGTTTTTAGTATTCTTGTGTAACCACCGTTTCTGTCAGCATATTTAGGAGCGATTTCATTAAATAGCTTAGTTACCACAGATTCCTCAAGGATATATGCTAATGCTTGTCTGCGAGCGTGAAGATCCCCTCTTTTCCCAAGGGTTATCATCTTTTCGACAATTGGACGGATAGCTTTTGCTTTAGCTTCAGTTGTTTCTATTCTACCTTCTTTTAGTAAAGAAGTAGTAAGACTTCTAAGCAGTGCTTTTCTTTGGTTTGTGGTACGTCCGAATTTACGTAAAACCATCTGTATCCCCTCCTTTACTCTTCTTCTTTCTTAAGGGATAGTCCCAATTCATTTAGCTTTTGAATAACTTCTTCTAAGGATTTCCTACCAAGATTTCTAACTTTCATCATTTCAGCTTCAGTTTTTTGAGTTAATTCTTCTACATAGTTAATTCCTGCTCTCTTTAAGCAGTTATATGATCTAACGGAGAAGTCTAACTCTTCAATAGTCATTTGGTAGGCTTTTTCCTTTTGGTTTTCCTCTTTTTCAACCATTACTTCTATTTCACTGACAGTATGGGTTAAGTCGATAAATAACTCTAAATGTTCTTTCAGTATTTTTGCTGCTAGACTAATCGCTTCATCAGGTCTTATACTTCCATCAGTGGTAACTTGTAGAGTTAATTTATCATAGTTTGTAATTTGTCCAACCCTGGTATCAGTAACAGAATATTGAACTCTTCTAATAGGAGTAAAGATTGAATCCACAGCAATTAGACCAATTGGATCATTTGGAGATTTGTTTCTGTCTGCAGGTACATATCCCCTACCTGGAGAAACATTGATATCCATACCTAGCTTTCCACCTTCAGCTACATAAGCTATAATGTGGTCAGGGTTTAGGATTTCAACATCATTATCATGGGAGATATCCCCTGCTTTAGCAAATCCAGGACCCTCAAAGTCTAACCTTAATGTTTTAGACTGACCATTGTGGATTTTCAATGAAAGTTGTTTTAAATTTAGAATTATTTCTGTTGTATCTTCTTTAACACCAGGGATAGTAGAGAATTCATGGAGTACTCCATCAATTTTGACACTGGTGACAGCAGCGCCAGGAAGTGATGATAGTAATATTCTCCTCAGTGAGTTTCCTAATGTTGTTCCATAACCCCTTTCTAGAGGTTCAACTACAAACTCACCATAAGTGTTATCTTCTGATAACTTTGTACACTCAATTTTGGGTTTTTCGATTTCTATCAAAGTTTTACCCTCCCTTTTATTATAAATTTCGGTTACGAGGGCTGCTAGAACCTAAGCTTTACCTTGAGTAAAGCTCAACAATTAGATGTTCTGCTACTGGTACATCAATTTCATCTCTAGATGGAACAGCTAAAACCCTTCCTCTTAGAGCTTCTACATCTCTTTCTAACCAAGGAACTAGGTTTTGGGTAGCAGCGAATTCCCTTAAATCTTTGAACTTTGGAGATTCTTTAGATTTTTCTTTAACTTCGATGACATCACCTGGTTTAGTTAAATAAGATGGAATGTCAACTTTTTTACCATTTACAGTAAAGTGACCGTGGGTAACTAGTTGTCTAGCCTCAGTTCTAGATGTTGCAAATCCTAAACGGAACACTACGTTATCTAGACGACTTTCAAGAATTTGAAGTAAGTTTTCACCAGTAACCCCTTGTCTTCTATTTGCTTCTTTAAAGTAGTTACGGAATTGCTTTTCTGCAACACCATAAATACGACGTAATTTTTGCTTTTCCCTTAATTGAACACCGTACTCAGAAAGTTTTTTTCTATTTTGCCCATGTTGACCTGGGGCATAGTTACGACGATCTACTGCACATTTGGGTGTGTAGCATCTTTCGCCTTTTAAGAAAAGTTTAGTACCTTCTCTACGGCAAAGTCTACATACAGCTCCTGTATATCTTGCCATTTATCCCATACACCTCCTAAATAATACTATACACGACGCCTTTTTGGTGGGCGGCAACCATTATGGGGAATTGGTGTTACATCCTTAATCCCGATTACTTCCAAACCTGCTGCTTGTAATGAACGAATTGCAGCTTCCCTTCCGCTACCTGGACCTTTTACAGTAACGTCAACTTGCTTTAAGCCATGTTCCATTGCCGCTTTAGCAGCTGCTTCTGCTGCAGTTTGAGCAGCGAAAGGAGTGCTTTTCCTAGAGCCTTTAAAACCCATAGCACCAGCGCTGGACCAAGAAATAGTGTTACCAGCAACATCGGAAATGGTAACTATTGTATTGTTAAAGGTGGAATGAATGTGGGCAATACCACGCTCAATATTTTTCCGCTCTCTACGTCTTGGACGAGTAGAAGTTCTACGTGCCATTTGGAGTCCCTCCTTTATTTACTATTTTTTACGTTTTGCACCAACAGTTCTCTTTGGACCTTTTCTGGTACGAGCATTGTTTTTAGTGTTTTGACCTCTTACAGGTAACCCCATACGGTGACGGCGTCCCCTATAACAACCAATTTCAATCAGCCTTTTAATGTTCATCGCAACTTCGCGACGAAGATCTCCCTCTACCTTATAGTTTTTATCAATTGTTTCCCTTAACCTATTGATTTCATCTTCAGTTAAGTCTTTAACCCTTGTGTCAGGGTTGATATTCAATTGTTGTAAAATTTGGTTAGAGGTTTTTCTACCTATTCCGTAGATATATGTTAAGGCTATTTCTACCCTTTTATCTCTAGGTATATCAACACCAGAAATCCTTGCCATAGTGCTTATGACACCTCCTATTATCTAGCCTTGTTTTTGTTTATGTTTTGGATTTTCGCAAATAACCATTACTACGCCTTTTCTTTTGATTATCTTGCACTTTTCACAAATTGGTTTAACTGATGGTCTCACTTTCATTTTTTCTACCTCCTTTGTCCCCTATAAGTAATCCTTCCCTTGGTTAGGTCATATGGAGACAGCTCAACGGTAACTATATCACCTGGTAATATCCGGATAAAATTCATTCGCAATTTACCTGATATATGAGCTAGGATAACGTGTTTGTTTTCTAGCTCAACTTTAAAAGTAGCGTTAGGCAGGGCTTCTATTACCTTACCTTCTACTTCGATAACATCTTGTTTAGACATTAGTCCTCAACCTCCTTTTTCCTGACCTTTAGTTATCATTTAGTTCAAAGGTACTTATTAAGTGGGCTATCTTTTCATCTGATAGATTGTTAAGAACTTCTGTAAAAATCTTTTTGCTAACTGGCAAAATGTGCTTAGGATTTTTAACCTTTGGTCTTTTAATAGTCCGGACTTTGCCGTCTACTAAGTAAACCCTTTCATCCTTAACATCTAAAACCAGATATATTTTATCTTTATCCCTACCTTGTTTTGAACGAACTAAGATACCTTTTTGAACGTTGTCCATATGGAGATACCTCCCAGCAGAGCTATTCATCAATAGCTGTTAAAATTTCCGGTCCATCTTCTGTGATTACAATTGTATGTTCAAAGTGGGCCGATGGTTTGTTATCTAAAGTAACTACTGTCCAACCGTCTCTCAATGTCTTTACCCGATGAGTTCCCATATTAACCATAGGTTCAATGGCAAAAACCATTCCTGCCTTTAGTCTCGGACCTTTACCAGGTATTCCAAAGTTCGGGATTTGAGGATCTTCATGCATACTTTGGCCTATACCGTGTCCAGTATATTCCCTAACCACTGAGAATCCTCTCTCTTCTACAAAAGTACCGATAGCAGCAGATATATCTGATAACCTGTTACCAGGTACTGCTTTGGAAATCCCTTCGTAGAGAGCTTGACTGGTTACATCTAACAACCTTTGTACTTCATCTGAAATTTTGCCTACAGGGTAGGTTACTGCAGCATCGCCATAATAACCATTAACCTTAGCACCTATATCAATACTAATAATATCTCCATCTTTTAAGGTTTTAACCCCAGGTATTCCATGAACAACTTCTTCATTTATCGATGCACAGATACTAGCGGGGAACCCATGATAACCTTTAAAGGCCGGCTCAGCCCCTTGGGCACGGAGGTATTCTTCCACTATATAGTCTAACTCTTTAGTGGATATACCTGGTTTAATATATTTTGCTACTTCTTTATGGGCACCTGCGGTTATCCTCCCGGCTTCCCGCAGGTATTCAATTTCCCTTGGTGATTTAATGATTATCATTACAGCTACCTCGCAAGGCATCTTTAATGTCATTAAATACTTGGTCTATAGACTGAAGACCGTTTATGGTGACCAACTTGCCTTTTGTTTGATAATACTCGATGAGAGGGGCAGTCTGCCTTTGATAAACTTCCAAACGCTCTCTAGCAGTATTCTCACTATCATCAGCACGTTGGTAGAGCTCACCACCACATTTATCACAAATTCCTTCTTCATTAGATTTATTAAACAGGATGTGGTAGGTGGCACCGCAATTTTTACATACCCTTCTACCAGTGAGTCGTAATATTAACTGGTCAAAAGGAACTTCAATGTTAATACAATAATTAACAGGAGTGCCTTTTCCTTCTAAGATAGTATCCAAAGCTTTGGCTTGTTCTGTAGTTCTCGGAAAACCATCTAAAAGGAAGCCCTTTTCACAGTCTTTTCCTTCCAGTCTTTCTTGCACGATACCAATAACGATATCATCGGGAACTAATTGCCCTTTATCCATATACTCTTTTGCTTTCATCCCTAGGGGTGTTTGATCTTTAAGGGCTTGACGAAATATATCACCAGTAGAAATATGGGGTATACTATAGGTTTCTGCTATGGACACTGCCTGAGTACCTTTCCCAGCCCCCGGCGGTCCTAATAGTATTAATCTCATTATCCTTGCCTCCCCGGGATTAGCCCATGAAGCCTTTATAGTGCCTCATGAGTAGTTGTGCTTCAATTTGCTTCATAGTTTCTAAAGCAACACCTACAACAATTAGCAATGATGTTCCTCCAATACCCAATGGGTAGTTAATGAAGCTACTAATTGCAAAAGGTATTACAACTATTAAAGCTAAAAATAACGCACCTACTAAAGTTATTCTTGTTAAGATTTTTTCAATATATGCAGAAGTTGGTTTTCCAGGTCTAATACCAGGAATAAAACCACCATTTTTCTTCATGTTTTCTGATAGCTCTGCTGGGTTAACAGTGATTGCTGTATAAAAGTAAGCAAAGAACACAATTAACAGAGCCTGTAAAATTTGACCTGATACTCTGGAGACATCAAAGAAATTAGCTATTGCTAAAAGTATTGGATTACTCCAGAACTGGCCAATGGTTGCAGGGAATAGTAGCAATGATGTGGCGAAAATTACAGGTATTACTCCTGCTTGATTAACTTTTAGTGGGATATGGGTTGATTGACCTCCGTACATTTTACGTCCAACAACCCTTTTGGCATACTGTACCGGAATTCTCCTTTCACCTTCTTGGATAAAGATAATTCCTACAAGTACTACCAATATTACCGCTAGTAGAATCAAAGCATCTAGAATATTAGCTTCTCCAACCCTAACATATTCAGCAAATTGGAGGATCATGATTGGAAACCTTGAAACAATACCTGCAAAGATAATTAAGGAAATTCCATTACCAATACCCTTTTCTGTAATTTGTTCCCCTAACCACATTAAAAAGGCAGTTCCTGCTGTTAAGGAAATGACAATAAGGGCTATGGAACCGAATCTCTCCATTGTTGTCATTAGTCTATAACCTGGAATCATACTCCTAAAGTTTAAACTAATAAAAATACCTTGGATAGTTCCCAAACCTACTGTCAAGTATCTAATTACTTGGTTTAGTTTTTTCCTTCCTTCTTCCCCTTCTTTTGACCACTCTTCAAAAGTGGGAATTACTACAGTTAGTAACTGAGTAATAATTGATGCATTGATGTAAGGCATTATACCCATAGCAAATATTGAGAAGTTAGAAAGAGCACCACCAGAGAAAACATCGAATAATCCGAATAGGCCCCCTCTACTTCCTATCATATCGGCAATTCCCTTTGCATCAATGCCAGGTACTGGAACAAAAGATCCAAGTCTAAAAACAACTAACATTGCTAATGTAAAGATTATTTTTTTCCTTAAATCTTTTATTTTCCAAGCGTTCCTCAGTGTCTCCACATATTGCATACTATATCACCTCAACAGTGCCGCCAAGAGCCTCAATCTTCTCAACAGCAGACTTGCTAAACTTATGTGCCTTTACAGTAAGTTTTACCTCAAGCTCGCCGTTTCCAAGAACTTTTACCCCGTCGGCAATTTTTTTGATAATACCTTTTTCAATTAGTAACTCAGGGGTAACTACGGTGTCTGCTGCGAAAGTATTAAGGTCTGATACGTTCACTATTGCCCATTGGGTTTTAAATACGTTAGTAAAACCTCTTTTGGGTACCCTTTGTTGTAATGGCATTTGTCCACCTTCAAAGCCTGGGCGAACTCCTCCACCACTTCTAGATTTTTGTCCTTTCTGTCCTCTACCTGCAGTTTTACCATTTCCAGAGCCAATACCTTGGCCTTTTCTTTTAGCTACAGTGCGAGATCCTTTTGCAGGTTTTAATTCATGTAAGTTCATCTACTTTTGCACCTCCCTCTTTTTGGCAATGGTGACTTAGTTAGTTAACTTCTTCTACTTTTAAAAGATGAGAAATCTTTTCTACCATACCTCTAATTTGTGGGTTGTCTGGTTGTACAACCTCTTGTTGAAGTTTCTTAAGGCCTAGGGCTTGGGCTACGAGCCTTTGATCTTTAGAGCGGCCGATTAAACTTCTCACCAATTTAATCTTTAGTGATTTAGTCATTTCTAAACCCTCCCTATCCTAATATTTCATCTACAGTTTTACCGCGAAGCTTCGCTACTTCTTCAGCAGTCTTAAGTTGCTTTAGTCCCGCGATTGTTGCATTTACCATATTTAGGGAGTTTGAAGACCCTAAAGATTTAGTTAAGATATCACCTATTCCAGCTAGTTCTAGTACCGCACGTACTGGTCCTCCAGCAATTACTCCTGTACCTTCAGAAGCAGGCTTTAATAAAACAGTACCAGCTCCGAATTTACCAATTACCTCATGGGGAATTGTTGTACCTACTATAGGAACTTTAATAAGGTTCTTTTTAGCATCTTCAATACCTTTTCGGATGGCTTCAGGTACTTCACTAGCCTTTCCAATCCCTGCTCCTACGTGACCTTTACCGTCACCAACAACAACCTGGGCACTGAAGCTAAAACGACGACCACCTTTAACAACCTTAGCAACACGGTTTATATTAACAACTTTTTCAGAGAGATCCAATGTACTAGGGTCAATACGTTTCATTCGTTCCCCTCCTTTTCTTAGAATTCTAGTCCTGCTTCCCTAGCTGCTTCTGCTAGAGCTTTTACACGACCGTGATATATATATCCACCTCTATCAAAAACAACGGCTTTGATACCCTTCTCTAAAGCCCTTTGAGCAATTAGAGTTCCTACTGCTTTAGCAGCTTCAATATTTCCGCCTCTACCTCTAAATTCAGTATCTAATGTTGAGGCAGAAACAAGGGTGTGACCGGTAGTGTCATCTATAACTTGGGCGTAGATGTTTTTCAAACTACGGAAGACATTTAACCTTGGGCGCTCAGGAGTACCATGTAAGTTTTTCCGTGCTCTCCTGTGACGTTTTAGCCTTGCAGCATTTTTGCTTACTTTAGTTATCACCCAAATTCACTCCTTTCACGTTTATATAACGTTATATCAGGCAACTAAAAATTATTTCTTACCAGTTTTACCTTCTTTACGACGGACATTTTCACCCTCATAACGAATACCTTTACCTAAGTATGGCTCAGGCTCCCTTACAGAACGAATTTCTGCAGCAATTTGACCAACTAATTGCTTATCAATACCCCTTACGGTAATTTTATTTTGAGCTGGTACTTCAAAGGTAATTCCTTCAGGGGCTACAATTTCCACTGGATGGGAATAACCCATGCTTAGTACCAATTTGTTGCCTTGTAATTGAGCTCTGTAACCTACACCAACAAGTTCAAGGTTTTTAAAGAAGCCTTGTGTTACCCCTTCAACCATGTTAGCAATCAATGTTCTAGTTAAACCATGTAGTGAACGATGTTTTTTATCATCTGAAGGGGTAGTAACAACCACATTACCTTCTTCAACTACGATATTCAGTTCAGGTGAAAAACTTTTAGTCAATTGTCCTTTAGGACCTTTAACGGTTACAACATTATTTCCATCTATTTTAACTTCAACCCCTTGTGGGATTACAACAGGTTTTTTACCAATACGAGACATGTTCACACCTCCTGTTCATCTCGATAAAACAAAGGATGCTATTACCATACGTAGCAGATTACTTCTCCACCAACACCTAATTTTCTAGCAACTTTATCAGTTACAAGTCCTTGGGAGGTAGAAATTACTGCAATTCCTAAACCACCTAGTACTTTAGGCAATTCATCTTTACCAGCATACACCCTTAACCCTGGCTTACTAATTCTTTTTAAACCAGTTATAACTCTTTGACGATTTGCACCATACTTTAAGTGTATTCTTATAATCCCCTGTTTATTGTCTTCGATCCACTCGTAATCTTTAATAAAACCTTCTGCTTTTAAAATTTCAGCAAGATTTCTTTTAATTTTAGATCCAGGAATCTCCACTACAGGGTGTAATGCCATGTTAGCATTTCTTATCCTAGTAAGCATATCTGCAATAGGATCAGTCATAGTCATATTAATTACCTCCTTCCTAAGACTCTATCTTACCAGCTGGCTTTTTTAACTCCGGGAATTTCACCTTTATAAGCTAATTCTCGGAAACATATACGACACATACCAAAATCTCTTAGGTACGCATGAGGACGACCGCACAGTTTACAACGGTTATATTTTCTAACCTTAAACTTAGGGGTACGCTTTTGCTTGGCGATCATTGATTTTTTTGCCACTTATCTCCATCCTCCTTTGCATTAGGATCTAAAAGGCATTCCAAAAGCTCTTAACATTTCACGAGCTTCTTCATCTGTTTTAGCAGTAGTTACAAATACAATATCCATACCACGAACTTTATCTACTTTATCGTAGTCAATTTCAGGGAAAATTAACTGTTCTTTAACCCCTAGGGTGTAGTTACCTCTACCATCAAATGCTGTTGGAGAAACACCTCTAAAGTCCCTCACCCTTGGAAGAGCTACATTTAATAATCTGTCTAAAAACTCATACATTCTTTCGCCCCGTAGGGTTACCTTTGCACCAATGGGCATACCTTCACGGATTTTAAAACCTGCGATAGCTTTTTTAGCTTTAGTTACTACAGGTTTTTGACCAGTTATTGCAGCTAAGTCATTTACTGCCCCTTCAAGGGCTTTAGGATTATCTTTTGCTTCACCTACGCCCATGTTAATAACTATTTTTTCAATACGGGGCACTTGCATAACACTTTTATATCCAAATTTGTCCATCAATGCTGGAACTATTTCTTTTTGATAAACTTCTTTTAGTCTAGCCACCTTTGGCAACCTCCCTTCTAGGTTAATTACTTATCGATAACCTCATTGCATTTTTTACATTGACGTACTTTTTGACCGTCTTGTAAAAATTTCTTTGCAATACGGGTTGGTTTGTTACAACGAGGACATACTAACATAACTTTTGAGCTGTTAATTGGAGCTTCTTTCTCAATAATACCACCTTGCTGATTTTGGCGGTTTGGTTTTGTATGTCTTTTTACTATATTTACGCCTTCCACAACAACTCTACTTTCCTTTGGGAAAACGGTTAATACTTTACCTTCTTTACCTTTATCTTTACCAGAAAGTACTACTACTTTATCTCCGGATTTGACATGTACTTTAGGAGTCATATCATCCACCTCCTTGCATTAGATTACTTCTGGAGCTAATGAAACGATTTTCATAAAATCCTTATCCCTTAACTCACGGGCAACAGGTCCGAAAATCCTTGTACCTCTAGGGTTCTTTGCATCGTTTATTATTACGGCAGCATTTTCATCAAATTTGATATATGAGCCATCATTACGACGGATACCGTATTTAGAACGAACTACTACTGCCTTAACTACATCACCTTTTTTTACAACACCTCCGGGTGTTGCTTCTTTAACAGAACACACTATTATATCACCGATGTTAGCGAAACGACGTTTGGATCCTCCTAGTACCCTGATACACATAAGCTTACGGGCTCCGGAGTTGTCGGCAACATTCAACATTGTCTGTTGTTGAATCATGGTTTGCCCTCCTTTCAAACTATGAGTTTAAGTTTACTATTTAGCTTTTTCTACAATTTCCACTAAACGATATCTTTTATCTTTACTTAATGGACGTGTCTCCATTACTTTTACTATATCGCCAATTCCAGCTTGGTTGTTCTCATCATGGGCTTTAAACTTAGTGGTTCTTTTAATCATTTTTCCATAAAGAGGATGGCGGACTTTAGTTTCTTCAGCAACAACGATGGTTTTATCCATTTTGTCGCTAACTACTTTTCCGATACGAACTTTACGGAAATTACGCTCTGCCATAAAATGAGCCTCCTTTCACTCTAGTAGATTAACGTTACTGCACATTAATCTTTAATTCTCTTTCCCGAATTATTGTTTTAATCCGAGCAATATCTTTTCTCACTTGACGGATACGCATTGGGTTTTCCAACTGACCAGTAGCTAGCTGGAATCTTAAGTTAAATAATTCAGTTTTTAAGCTATCAAGCTTCTCATTCAACTCTTTTGGGGTTAACTCTCTAATTTCCTTAGCTTTCATGGTTTTCACCACCTAATTCTTCCCTTTTTACGAACTTACATTTAATAGGCAGCTTGTGCATAGCTAATCTCATAGCTTCCCTTGCTACTTCTTCACTAACACCTGCCAATTCAAACATTATTCTACCAGGTTTAACAACTGCAACCCACTTTTCTGGTGAACCTTTACCAGAACCCATCCTTACCTCTGCAGGTTTTTGAGTTATAGCCTTGTGAGGGAAAATTTTAATCCAAACTTTACCGCCCCTTTTAATGTAACGGGTCATTGCAATACGGGCAGCTTCAATTTGTCTATTGGTGATCCAAGATGGTTCAAGGGCTTGTAAGCCGTATTCACCGTAATCTATTTGGTTTCCACCTTTAGATTTACCTTTAATACCTCCACGATGTGGTCTGCGGTATTTAACTCTTTTAGGCATTAACATGTCTATTTTCCTCCTTCCTCAGCCTTTTTAGCTTTCGCTTCAGGAAGAACTTCCCCTTTATAGATCCAAACCTTAACACCGATTTTGCCATAAGTGGTATCAGCTTCAGCGAACCCATAGTCAATGTCAGCTCTTAAGGTTTGTAAAGGAACATTCCCTTCAGTATACCACTCAGTACGAGCCATATCAGCTCCACCTAGACGTCCACTTACACTTGTTTTTATACCCTTAGCACCGGCTTTTAAAGTACGGCTAATTGCTTGTTTCATTGCTCTTCTGAAAGCAATCCTTCTTTCAAGCTGTGCAGCGATGTTTTCTGCAACAAGTTGAGCATCTAAATCAGGATTTTTAATTTCTATAATATTTAAATGTACTTGTTTTTTGTTATTTTTATCTGTATTAACGAGGTTTTCTAATTGTTTTCTTAGATTCTCAACACCTGCCCCACCTTTACCAATTACCATGCCTGGCTTTGCAGTGTGGATTGTCACTCTAACTCTGTTAGCGGCTCTTTCAATTTCGATTCTTGATACACCAGAGTTAGCTAAGTTTTTTCTAATATATTTTCTTATCTTTAAGTCTTCATGTAAGGTATCAACATAAGTTCTTTTATCAGCATACCATTTGGCATCCCAATCGCGAATTATCCCTACACGTAGACCAATAGGATTTACCTTTTGACCCACTCACTATCCCTCCTTTTTCTCCGCTACAACAATAGTAATGTGGCTTGTTTTTTTGTTTATTCTTGTGGCACGCCCTTGAGCCCTTGGCCTAAATCTTTTTAAGGTAGGACCTTGGTCAGCAAAAGCTTTACTAATATATAATTTGTTTACATCCATATCATAATTATGCTCAGCATTGGCAACAGCAGATTTTAGAACTTTTTCTAAAATAGGGGATGCTGCCTTTGGAGTAAATTTCAAAATCGCTAATGCGTCAGAAACACTTTTACCTCTGATCAAGTCCAGTACTATGCGGACCTTTCTAGGAGCAATTCTGACGTAACGAGCAACAGATTTTGCTTCCATTTTCTTTCCTCCTCTCTAGCGATTTTATTTTTTGACTTTAGTAGAACGTTCTGCATCTGCGTGACCTTTATAGGTACGTGTTGGTGCAAATTCACCTAGCTTGTGACCAACCATATCTTCTGTGATGTACACAGGTACATGCTTTCTGCCATCATAAACGGCAATGGTATGACCTACAAACTCAGGAAAGATAGTAGAACGCCTTGACCAAGTCTTAATTACTTTTTTATCGCCAGCCTTATTCATTTCAACGATCTTTTTCATCAAGTGGTCGTCGCAAAAAGGGCCTTTCTTTAGAGACCTTCCCATCTTTTTACCTCCTTATCACCCTATTTCGCCAAAGGTTATTTTTTCCTTCTTTTCACAATATATTTATCAGAAGCTTTGTTTTTCTTACGTGTTTTGTAACCCAAGGTTGGTTTACCCCATGGAGTTACAGGGCTCTTTCTACCGATAGGCGCTTTACCTTCACCACCACCATGTGGATGGTCAACAGGGTTCATTACCACACCACGAACTACAGGTCTTTTACCCATCCAACGGGCACGGCCAGCTTTACCGATAGAAATGTTTTCATGATCAGTATTTCCAACACGACCAATAGTTGCATAACAGTCTAAGTGGATCAATCTTTCTTCACCGGAAGGTAATCTTACATAACCGTAGTTGCCTTCTTTTGCCATAAGTTGTGCTTGACCTCCGGCAGAACGAACTAATTGCCCACCTTTACCGATTTTAAGCTCAATGTTATGGATAATAGTACCTACTGGAATATTTCTCAATGGTAGGGCATTACCTACTTTAATATCTGCATTAGGTCCAGAGATAACAGTATCCCCTACTTTTAAGCCTAGTGGAGCAATAATATATCTCTTTTCACCGTCAGCATAGTGTAATAAAGCTATATTTGCAGTACGATTTGGATCATATTCAATAGTAGCTACCTTTGCAGGTATATCTATTTTATTTCTTTTGAAGTCAATGATACGGTATTGTCTTTTATGTCCACCACCTTGATGGCGAACAGTTAGTCTACCTTGTGCATTTCTTCCCGCTTTTTTCTTGAGGGGTACCAGCAATGACTTTTCAGGGGTTGAAGTAGTAATTTCTTCAAAAGCAGAAACAGTCATAAACCTTCTCCCTGGGGAAGTTGGTTTAAACTTTTTGATAGCCACAATAATTCCCTCCTTTACAAGAAGTCTTATTCAAAAATTTCAATAGGCTTAGACTCTTTAGTCAATTTAACTATAGCCTTTTTCCAATCTGGCCTATAGCCACTGTATTTGCCCATTCTTTTAAACTTACCTTTCATGTTCATTGTGTAAACTTTTTCCACATCTACATTGAAAAGCTTTTCCACAGCATGTTTAATCTCAATTTTGTTAGCATTTTTATCAACAACAAAGGTGTATTTACCTTCTGCCATAAGCTCATTAGACTTTTCTGTAATCAGTGGTCTTTTGATGATATCGCGAGGATCGCGCATTACGCAAACACCTCCTCCACTTTTTTTACAGCTTCTTGAGTCATAACTACAGTTTTATGTTTTAATAAGTCATATACATTGATGCTATCAGCAACTGCAGTTTGAACTCCTGGTATGTTTCTAGCTGATTTGTAAACAACACTGTCGGGTGTTGCTGTAACAATTAAAGCTTTTCCTTCAACCTTTAAATTGTTAAGCATTTTTACTACTTCTTTAGTTTTAGGTGTTTCAAAATTGATTTGATCTACAACAATAAGGTTATTACCTTTAACTTTGCTAGATAATGCAGAATACATAGCCAACCTGCGAACTTTTTTAGGTACTGTAAAACCATAAGTCCTTGGTTTAGGACCAAAGGCAATACCACCACCTACCCAGATAGGGGATCTTGTACTACCGTGTCTTGCTCTACCAGTACCTTTTTGACGCCAAGGCTTGCGTCCACCACCTCTTACTTCGCCACGACTTTTAGTAGAGGCAGTACCTTGTCTTTTAGCTGCTAAGTGAGCTAATACTACTTGATGCATGACTGCTTCATTTATTTCTGAGTCAAATAATTTAGGGTTTAGTTCCATTTCTGAAACTACCTCACCTAAAATATTGTATACTGACACTTTAGGCATGTTACATCCTCCTTTCATTAAGACTTACTTAGGCCTTCACTGAATCTTTAATAGAAACCAAAGAACCTTTAGTTCCTGGAATTGCACCTTTAACTAAAATTAGGTTTCTTTCTGGATCAACTTTAACAACTTGTAGGTTTTGTACCGTTACTCTTTCTCCACCCATTCTTCCAGGCAAAGTTTGTCCTTTAAATACCCTAGCTGGTTGAATTGAGCCTAAAGAACCAGGACCTCTATGATAACGGGAACCATGGGACATAGGTCCACGACCTTGGTTATGTCTTTTAATTGCACCGGCAAAACCTTTACCTTTTGAAGTTCCAGTTACATCAACAAATTCTCCTTCAGCAAAAACATCTGCTTTAATTTCTTGACCAACCTCGTAAGAAGAAATATCTTCTAATCTGAACTCAACTAAATATTTTTTCGGTGCAACATTGGCCTTTTTAAAATGCCCTTGTTGAGGTTTGTTTAGTTTTCTTTCTGAAATATCACCAAACCCTAGTTGTATTGCTTCATAACCATCAGTTTCTACTGTCTTTTTTTGTACCACTACACAAGGACCTGCTTCTATAACGGTAACTGGTACAACTTCACCTTCTTTGGTAAATATTTGAGTCATACCTATCTTTTTACCTAAAATTGCTTTTTCCATTGGTTGCCACCTCCCTAGTGAAACTTGTTATAAACAGTTTAAAAGACCTCTTCTAAATAGGCCTTTTATAGCTTGATTTCGATATCAACACCAGCAGGTAGATCTAGTTTCATCAGTGCATCTACTGTTTTAGGTGTTGGCTCAAGAATGTCTACTAATCTCTTATGAGTTCTCATTTCAAACTGTTCCCTTGAATCTTTATATTTATGAACAGCTCTTAAGATTGTGTAAACACTCTTTTCTGTAGGCAACGGAATTGGACCTGATACTTTTGCACCAGTACTCTTCGCAGTCTCTACAATTTTCTCAGCAGATTGATCCAAAATTTTGTGATCAAATGCCTTTAGACGGATACGAATTTTTTGAGTTGCCATTTTTTAACCTCCTTTTCGCCCATTTTTAAAACGGACATACTCAACGGAAACTATCCTAAACATAGGTAACCTTCCGCTTCATCGCTTGCCACAACATTTCTATTATACTATTTAAAATATCTAAATACAAGTCTTGACATTTAAAAAAACTTATATTTAGTACCTTTTACAAAAGAAATTATATGATATTTTGCAGGTTGTAGAAAACTACAACCTGCAAAATACTATACTATTCAAGGATGTCTACAACAACTCCAGCACCTACAGTTCTACCACCTTCACGGATAGCGAACCTTAGCCCTTGCTCAATAGCAATTGGAGTAATTAACTCAACGGTGATTTTAATGTTATCTCCTGGCATTACCATTTCAGTTCCTTCTGGCAATGTGATTACACCAGTTACGTCAGTTGTACGGAAATAGAATTGTGGACGATAACCATTGAAGAATGGACTGTGACGACCACCTTCTTCTTTAGTTAATACGTAAACCTCAGCAGTAAATTTTTTGTGTGGTTTAATTGAGCCAGGCTTACATAATACTTGACCACGCTCTACTTCACTGCGATCAACACCCCTTAGTAGGGCACCGATGTTGTCACCAGCTTGAGCTTGATCTAACATCTTTCTGAACATCTCTACTCCTGTACATACTGTTTTCTTTGGCTCATCATTAAATCCTACGATTTGTACTTCATCTCCAACTTTGATTACTCCACGCTCTACACGGCCAGTAACAACTGTACCACGGCCGGTAATAGTGAATACGTCCTCGATTGGCATTAGGAATGGTTTATCAGTGTCACGCTCAGGAGTTGGAATGTACTCATCTACTGCATCCATTAGTTCCCATAATTTACCACACCATTCAC
>NZ_FOIF01000018.1 GCF_900111575.1 Anaerobranca gottschalkii DSM 13577
CTTGATCATCTTTTCCATTTTTTTATATAAAAAAGTCAGCTAACTCTTATGAGTCAAGCTGACTTTTTTGGTGCCTATTTCCCGACAGCCCCTTTATTACCTTTAGTTTTGGATTTCCTCTAAAAATTTCTGTAAAGTAATTTTGCCCAGCCAATAATCATCTAATATTTTCTGAGTTTTTTCTAAGGCCTCCAGTTCTCTCTTTAAATCTTTAAAATCTCTGCTTATAACAGGTTTGCCCTTTTCCGCCGAAAGGTGTATAACTTTATTACAATAAGGACTTAGACCGTTATTGTCACTCCACTCCTTAATCAATGTTTTATCTGCTGGAATAAATCCATGGACTTTAGCTAATTCAAGGGAGTAGATAGGACCTATGGTTTGTAATGCTTCTATTACCCCTTTACTATGGTCTTCTCCTTTATAAGTCCTTTGACTAAAGGGTACTGCCGATACTTGTTTCATACCATATTGCTGACTATGATCTACAATATATGGGTAAGGCAAAAAAATTGTCTGGATTCTTTGGGTACTCCCTGCACCTTTAATTTTGTTTTGATCTAATGCTTCATTTCTTTTAATAGTTTCTGTAACTACCCAATGGGGAGCTCCTGCTAATATTGCCACTTTTCCTTTCCAGAAATCAGCTAACCATGATCTATTATAAACTATTAGTTCCTCTTTTTTTAACTTCTCTAGTTCATTAAACCAAGTTATCAAAGTATGGCCATACCAGTTCAGCTTATTATTTACCGTTATAGAAGTTATATCTCCTTGAACTAAAAGATTTCTAGTAAAATTACCTCTATAATCAAAAACATTTACTGGATATTTACCTAAATTGTCCACCTTCTTAATAAAATCAACAAATTCTTCCAAAGACCACCCTTCAATGGCAATCTGAATAATATCCTCAAACTCTTCCAATAACTCTAAATTACCTATTAACATATTGGGTATGGCAATTAAAGGATAGGCCAGATGTTTTTGATTATAAGCAACATAATCTATAGTTCCTGATAAAAACCTTTGCTGTAAATCGAGATATTTATTTACTGGTATTTGCATTTCTAGATCAATAAAAGGTGTTCCTAACCAATCTATTACTATATCAGCCATGTTTTTATTTTTTATTCCTTTTTCAATAGACTGAAGATATTCATCATAGCTTAATAATTTTATATCTAAATGGATATTAGGATATTGGCCTTTAAATTCATCAACTATCTTTTTCCAGACCTGGATTTGCTGTTCTTCGGAAATATACATATGGGGCTTTTTTAAATCCCAAATTTCAATTGTATAATTTTTTTGAGGATTGATCTCTACTTTAGGATTATAATTTCTCTTATCTAATCGATTAAGCTCATAATAGAAGTACCCGGAACCAAGTAAAACAATCACCAAAATTATTGAAATTCCAATAATTATCCATTTCTTGTTCATAATCATCACCTACCTCAACCTTAGAAGATAGAGAATATTTTCATCTACAATTCCTGTAGGAGGTAGGCCTAGATATTTTTGAAACTCTTTTACCTCATTCTCCATTTCTTCATTAAATCTACCATCCCCTAATTCTTGACAAAAACCAAATTCCCGCATCGCCCGTTGAACATAGACGACATCTTGACCCATCATCCTCCTTTTATATTCTGCTCTAAAGGTCGGTGGCCATCTATTTGAATATATAGATACAGGAGTACCTACTGGTACCCAAGAATAAAGCTTTTCCACATCTTTATTAAACAGCCTTATACAGCCACCACTTTGGGCATGACCGATAGCCCCAGGATTATTAGTACCGTGGATACCATAACCACCCCATGGTGCACTTAACCTCATCCATCGGGTACCAAAGGCATTATTCCCAGGCATCAAACTTTTATCTACAATTTTAAAATCTCCAACTGGTGAAGGGCTGTTAGGTTTACCTATGGTTATAGGGAAAGTAGCGTATTCTTCTCCATCATTTAATAAAGTTAAAAGTCTTTTATCAAGATCCACCACAATTTTCAATTCACCTTTAGGTGGATCTTTAGGAACAGTTTTGGTATATGTATCCCCTAAATATATAGCTTCATAAAACTGAGTATTTACAATACCATCAATGTTTAACCCCAACTCCCTTTGAATATTTTTAACTACTTGAACTATTTCACCTTGATAAACACCATCTATTTCTCCATGGTAATATCCCATTCTCTTTAACTGAATTTGTAGTTCCTCAACATCATCCCCTACCATTGGAGGATTCTGAGGTTGTAAATCTCTTGCATACTCCGAACACAAGTGAAGATCACCTTTTTTTTGTAAAGTATAAACAATACCAAACACTAAAGCTAATAAAGTCACAAATATAATAAAGTAAAAAAATAACTTACTTCTATTTAAAACTATAAACAATTTTCTCACCTCCAATTCTGTATAATGATATTCATCCAGTTAAAGTATAATTCCAGTTAATTTAGACAAAAAAAATGCATATTAAACCTTTAACCGTTTAATATGCATAGCTAAAAATTTTTAGTGAATTACTTCTTCTTTAGGCATATGAACAACTAAAACACCGTCTTCATAATATAACTGAATTCCATCTGCCCTAATCTTAGTTGTTATTGGTATTTCCCTATAAACTTTACCCATTTTCCTTTCTAAGATCCGAAACTCTTCACTCTGTTGATAAATCCCCTCAGCCTTCCGTTCTCCCCTGATAATAATACTATCATCACCTACCAAGACATCCATATCTTCTCTGTCAAAACCCGGCATATCTGCCAATAACCTTAAATAGTCCCTAGTTTCTACTAAATCTACTTCGGGTTCAAAGGCTGGAAGTAATTCTAAATTTTCTTCTGCCTTCACCTTTCTCCTTACAATAGCTTTTGACATGGACAAAACCTCCTAGACTAAATACAATATTTCACTTTTAGGAAACAGTTTTTCGATATTACTTCTAAAAAAACTTTCCACATCATCATAGATTTCCTTTGGATAGACATACTTAGTATATCCAAATTGTCCATATTTTAATTTCCTTTCCCCTTCATCAAGGGGAAGGGTTGTTTTAGGAAAAACTTCTAAAATATTGTTTTTAGCCCTAGTAGTAAACCGATGGGTTATTAACTCAAAGGTAAGTGATGGAACTTCCTCTAAATTTTTCTGTAAATTTTCTAATAAACTTAAATAATCCTGCTGCCAGTTAGGATATATTAAAATTGGAGCAATTATAAACCCCATAGGGTAACCACTCTTAGATACTAAATTCGCTCCTTTTATTCTAGCTGCTAAATTGGCTGTTCCCTTTTCATACTCTTTTATAACTTTTTCAGTATTTAAACTAAACCTAAAAGTAGTGTGATTATTATGCTCTAGATCTAATAAAGACTGAACATTGGCATATTTAGTGACGAATCGAAATCTTCCTTTAGGCTCTTTTGCAAAAAATTCGATGGTCCTTCTTAAGACACCAGTATAATCTTCAACTGGTAATGGATCAGATGTAGCTGCACCTTCAAAGACAGTAATTTCTTTTCTTTTATCTATATATTCCTTGGCTTTAGCTAAAATTTCTTCGATATTTACATAGACTTTAATTAAGGGTGTTTTCCCTAAGGTGGTCTGTAAATAACAGTACTCACATAATCCAGGGCAACTACTAACTAAAGGTAACTGATAATGGGCAGAGGGTTTACAAGTCTGAAATTGCAAAGTCTTTCTAACTGTAACAAATATAGTTTTTTTAGCTTCCTTATACTTTTGAGGTGCCCCTAAACCCCTTTGATTTACTAACCGAGGACTTTTAACCTTATCTACTTCTACCCCATCCATTTTTATAAATTTTTTATATAACTCTTGACCTAGGGGATAGTCTAAAGAATCAAGATCAAAATAAACCCTTTTAGGAACAAACATTTTTAATTACTCCTTTTTGGTAATAGTTTTACCATCCCCTAGTTTCATATACTTGTCAAATAGTGCTAAATTTTAGACCTCCTTAGCAAATTAGCATTAGTAACAACACTTATAGAACTGATAGCCATTGCCCCTTCAGCGATTACTGGATGTAATAATCCTAATATTGCCAAAGGTATGGCAACTGTGTTGTAGAAAAATGCCCAAAATAGATTTTGTTTAATTTTATTAAAGGTAGCTTTAGAAAGTTTAACTGCTGAAACTACTGCCGTTAAGTTCCCCCTAACTATTGTTATATCAGCTGCTTCGATGGCTATATCCGTTCCAGTACCAATGGCAATACCTACATCACTTTGGGTTAAAGCTGGAGCGTCATTTATTCCATCTCCTACCATAGCAACTTTAAAACCTTGACTTTGTAATTCTTTAATTTTCTCTACTTTACCCTCTGGCAATACATCAGCTAATACTTCAGTAATACCTACTTCTTTAGCTATAGCCTCTGCAGTTCTCCAGTTATCACCAGTTATCATATAGGTTTTAATACCCATTTTTTTCAGTTCACTTATCCCTTGAACTGAATCTTCCTTTAATGTATCGGCAACGGCAATAATTCCTAAAAGTTCACCTTCCGTTGCTACCATAATAACCGTTTTCCCTTGATTTTCTAAACTAACTATTTTGTCTTCATATTCCCCTATCTCCACTTTATTTTCCACCATCATTTTCCGATTTCCTGCCAAAACCACAGTATTATCGATATAACCTTTAACTCCTTTACCGGTAATACTGATGAAATTTTCCACAGATAGTGGGGAAATATTTCTCTTTTCACCGGCTTCTACAATGGCTTTAGCGATAGGGTGTTCTGAACTTTTCTCAACACTTAAAGCTAAAGTTAGTAAATGTTGTTCATCGGTGTTTATAGGAATAATATCCGTTACTTCCGGCTTTCCTTTAGTAATAGTACCTGTTTTATCAAAAACTATTATTTGGGCTTCTTTCATTAACTGAATAGCTTCACCTCTACGGATGAGAATGCCCTTTTCTGCACCTAATCCACTGCCAACCATTAATGCTGTAGGGGTAGCTAATCCTAAAGCACATGGACAAGCAATAACCAATACGGCAATGGTAGCGTATAAAGCTAACATTGGCCCTGATAGGTGGACATTTACCCAAGGTAAATAAGGTCCTACCTTTTCAATGGCTATCGCCATGTAATGGGGGAAAATAAGCCAAGATAAGAAAGTAAGGGTTGCTATTACTAAAACAGCAGGTACAAAATAACCCGTTACTTTATCGGCAAATTCCTGAATAGGTACCTTTGTACCTTGAGCTTCTTCTACCATTTTAATAACTTGGGCTAAAAAGGTATCTTTTCCTACTTTAGTTGCTTTAACATGAAGTACTCCTTGGAAATTAACTGTTGAACCAATTACTTCATCGTTTACCCTTTTGGTTACAGGCATTGATTCACCAGTAGCCATAGATTCATCTACAGAACTTTCCCCCCAAACTACAATACCATCGGTGGGAATTTTTTGACCTGGTTTTACCACCATAATATCACCGGGCTGAATTTCCTCAACTGCTACTTCTTTCTCTTCACCATCTACAAGCAAAATAGCGGTTTTAGCCCCTAATTCTAATAATTTCTTTATCGCTTGAGATGCTCTCCCTTTAGCCCTTGTTTCAATATATCTACCAGTTAAATGGAATGCCATAATCATACTAGCTACTCCAGCATAATTTTCCACTGGCAAGAAAAATACCATAATCCCTGTAATAAAAGCTGCTAAAGTACCAATGGCAATCAATGCATCCATATTAGCACTACCATGTTTCACAGAATTAAAAGCTGAAAGAAAAACATGGCCACCTACCCAAAACAACACAGGAAGGGCTAATAAGACCATCCCTAAATTAAAGGATAAAGATTGATGACCTCCATGGCCGCCAGTACCCATTACGATAAACATCCAAAGGGCAGCAGGTAATGTAAAGGCCCAAGCTAATACCATCCTTTTTTTAGCTAATTTTAGTTTAATTTCATCTTTATCTAATTCATCTTTTTTTTCATCATCTTTTATTTTCCCTTTATACCCTAATTTTTCAATTAACTTAAGGAAATCTCCTGTGCTTACTGTTTCTTTGTCGAAAATAATAGTAGCTTGATTAAGGGCTAAATTTACACTGGCCCTTTGCACTCCATCTACCTTATTAAGGGATTTTTCTACTTTATTAGAACATGCGGCACAATGCATACCTTCAATATCAATGGTTACTTTAGAAATATTATCAACAACATTGTAACCTAATTTTAGGATTTGGTTTTTAATCTCTTCAACACTAATCCTTTCATCATAAGTTATATAAGCTTTTTCGTTGGATAAATTCACCTGTGCCTGATGAATCCCATCGAGTTTTTTTAATGCTCTTTCTACTTTACTAGAACAAGCGGCACAATGCATACCTTCAATTTGTAAAATTATTTTTTTCTCCATACTTCTCCCTCCTACCCCTATGGGGTATAATGTCTTCCTTTTTAATTTAGCAAATATGTTAGCTTTCGTCAATAGTATTTGACATAAAAAAAAGATACATAAGTAAAATACTTAGTATCTCAGTTTGTAGACAAAGTCATTTTTTAAAGGCTGTGGTAATTAAACACTCTAACAAAGTCTCCATCGAGATTTAAGGCTTCTATCTAAAAGGAAGAAGGGTACCGCTCTAATTCGCCGTCCATGGCTCAATAGAGCTTTCGGAACGTCCTGTTCCTCACCCCTTCTTCCTTTTATCTAATCAGCTCTTAAATCTATCTCTTCGACTTAATCATATCTTTGTTTAATTACCACAGTTGATGATGACTTTGTCTATAGTTTGTCTTCAGTTTGAGATACATAAGTAAAATACTTAGTATCTAACATCATTAATTGATAGGGGTTCCATAATATAAATATGACCTGCTAGGGTTTCTAACCTTCTACCTTCTACTAATATTTGTACTTTTTCTATATTCTCTAATTCCGTTAATGTGTAGACAATAGATGCTAAAGTAGCCAATTCACCGGCGGATCCTCCAGGATGTTTTGTTTGAAATTCTTTTGAAAAATTGACAAAGGCTATACCTTCAACAATTTCAAAACTGATTAAGGTTACTTCTTTAGGAATAGTACGGAGTAAATCGGTACTTTTAGGTCCTGCCATTAACTCTTTAATTATTGAAGTTTCTAATTTATTATTTAGGGGTATTACCCGCTTTTCTGGTATCATTTGAGTATTATCCCTATTAGGAAAATAAAGGTTTACAGTAATATTTTCAACAGAAGGAGTTGGTTCTATTTTTATTAAAGAATTGTATTGAATCTTATCATTTAAGCTATCAAATGCTATCCAGATTAATATTAAAGTTGTTAAAACTACTAGTGAACCTACAAAAAAAACTGTTTTTATTTTAAACATTGCTAACTTCCTTTCAATGATGATGTATTACCTTTATTGTAACTTATAGTTTTTACAACTTTATTAAATCTATTTCCAACTAATATTTTCTTTTAATACCTTTGCCGGATTTCCCCCTGCTAATACACTACTGGGGAGATCCTTTGTTACAACAGAACCTGCAGCTATTACTGTATTACTACTGATTTTTACTCCTTTTAAGATAGTTGAATTACAGCCAATCCAAACATTATCCCCGATTTTAATTTGAGGGTCTTCTGTCTTTCTTCCTTCATAATACAATTGATGGAAATCACTATCGATAATACTAGTTCCCCAGGAAATAGCACAATTTTTCCCAATCTCCATAGTGGAACTACAGAAAATCTTTGCATCAGCGGTAATATATGTACCATTGTTCATTATCAGCTTTCCACCTCTAGCTACAACGATCTGTACACCAGGTCCAATTTTCACTCTTCCATTAATAATTAAAGTTCCACCATCATATATTAAGACATTAGCAGAGGAGCTAGATAGATTTGTTATATACCTTCCTCCCACAAAAAATTGTCCCCTTATAATCACTTTACTGCCCCTTTTTCTAACAAACCTACTCCGCCAATCCACCACTAATTGAAAGGGTTGAAAAATATTTAATCCGTATATGAGGCGAATAAAAAAACTGTAAATTAAATTAATCAAAATTACAGGATGATTTGATATCAATCTTAACTGTTTTTTCAACCTTTCTTTTTTGGATAGAACTTTACTTTCAAAAAGGTAGTCAGACATAATTATCCCTCCATTACTTAATGTATAATATATACATTAGTAATCAAATTATTAGGGATAATCAAAATTAATAGTTTAATCTAGGCAATTCAATAATAAATTCAGTACCTTCACCTAACTTACTATTGACTTCTATCTTTCCTTTATGGAGGTCTACAACCATTTTAACGATAGATAGTCCAATCCCAGTTCCCCCTGTTTTAGTGCTTCTATGTTTATCTACCCGATAAAAACGCTCAAAAATATGGGGTAAATCTTCTTCAGGGATTCCCTTACCATTATCTTTAACCTTTAATTTATAATAAGTTCCAGTACTTTCTAATGAGATGAGAATTAACCCTCCTTTAAAACTGTATTTAACTCCATTTTCTAAGAGATTTAAAATCATACTTTTTATTTTCTCTCTGTCCCCTAAAAACACACCCTTTTGAGAGTTGTCCATAAATTTTATATTTATCTCTTTTCCTTTTGCTATTGTTTTAATGGAATCAACGGCCTCTTCCACAACGTCTTTAAATACAAATTCCCTTTTCTTAAGGGGTAATGTCCTATCACTGATTTTATTGAGTTGAATAATATTATCAACTATTAATGTCATTCTATTAACTTCTGATACTATATCAGACAAAAATTCTCTATATACTTTTATATCTTCCTCATCTTCTAAAGATTGGGCTAAGGCTTTTATTGTAGCTAATGGTGTTTTTAAATCATGGGATATATCCCCTAAAAATTTTAACCTAGTTTCCTCTATCCTTTGTAATTGTTCCGCCATACTGTTAAAGGATTGTCCTAAAATCCCTATTTCATCTTTAGAGGTTATTTCTACCGGTGCAGTGAACTGTCCTCTTTGCATTTCTTTAGATACTTGAGTCAATTTCTCAATAGGTTTAACTAAATTATTAGCTAGTATTATTGATACAATGATGATAATAAGGCCACTTATTAACGAAATTGCTAAAATTGTAGTCTTTATATAACCAATAGCTGCCTTTATATCCTCGATAGCTGAGGATATAAAAACTGTACCAATTATTTCTCCACCTATAATAATAGGTACAGCACTATACATTACCCAACCACTTTGGGGTAAATTATATATTTCCCAGACACTTTTACCTTTAAGGGCATCTTCTATCTCCCGTTGTCTTAAAACTTTACCCTCTAAATTACTCTTTGAAAAGGAATCTACCAAAACCTTTCCTTCCACATCTGTACAGATAATTCGCATTTGAACAGCTGGTATGTAAAAATCTATGATCTCCTTTACTCTATGACTATCAAAATAACCAGTACTAATAGAGGTTGTAGCAATAATATTGGCGGTTTTAAACAAAGTAACCTGTCTTTGATTTAAATAATAATTTTCCATTGATTTACTAATTATTAAATTAGTTGCCGCCATGATTATAATTAAAATAATTACAAAAATCCCGGCAATTTTCCACTTAATACTAATAAACATCCCGTGTTCCTCCGAAGTAATAACCTACCCCCCACTTTGTCATTATGTATTTGGGGTCACTAGGGTTATCTTCAATTTTTTCCCTTATTCTCCTTACATGGACATCAACTGTTCTGACATCACCATAATATTCATATCCCCAGATTAAATCTAAGAGATTTTCTCTAGTATAAATTTTTCCAGGATGGGTTGCTAAAAGGGCTATAATATCAAACTCTTTTGCTGTTAATTCAATGTTTTTACCTCTATGTATTACTTTTCTATTGTTTAAGATTATTTTAAGATCTTTACATTCAATTTCATTTCCTAGTCCTTTACCGGTTCTCCGTAATACAGCTTTTATTCTAGCAATTAACTCCTTAGTGTTGAAGGGTTTAGTTAAGTAATCATCGGCTCCATACTCTAAGCCTAATATTTTATCAACATCATCTCCTTTAGCAGTTAACATTATTATTGGGACAGATGATTTTTCCCTTATTTTTTTACATAATGTCATCCCATCTATTTTAGGTAACATTAAGTCGAGAATGACTAAACTATAGGGATTAGCCTTAATCTTTTCTAAACCTTCTTCACCATCAAAGGCAGAATCCACTTCAAACCCTTCCTTCTTTAAACTATGGCTCAATCCCTTTACCAACAATTCTTCATCATCGATTATCAAAATTTTTTCTTTCATAAATATCCTCCTTTTTATTTCCAACAGGACATATATCTAAACATTTTTGACAGGCCCTCAATGAATATGGTGTACAGCGGGGGATAGAAACTCCCCTTTGGGAAATCGCCTTCCCTGGACAAACTTCAATACAAGCACCACATTTAAAACAATAATCGGGGACTTTACCTCTAAAGGGTTTAATAGGAGCGTTTGTATAAAAGGCTGAAAATAAGAGATTGCAACCATAATCTTTATGTAATATACTTCTATTAAGGCCCCTTTCTCCAATTCCTGCTATTCTAGCTAATCCCCGCAAATCTTCCTTGACACTGATGGGGCTAACTCCTTGACATCGATAATTATATCTTTCTAATAAAGAAAAAGATTGGGCAAACCCTTTTCGGAGTTTGTTAAATAATTGAAAATAACTGCCCGATACATCTACTAAATTTTGGGTATCCCTTAAACCTTTAGGAAGTATTACACCGGCAATGACATATTTGGTTCCATCGGATTTTTCACCAAAGGATACAACATCAATTGAATGTTCTTCAACGAGAATTTTTATAATGTAATCATTATACATATTCATTACCATCACCTTTTTTATATTTGTGATGATAGTTTATAACAAAACTATAAAATATATAAATATTATTCTTTTTAAAAGTTTCTTTTCCTGCTTACAAAGGGAAAAGAAAAAAGGGGGAGATTTTGTGCTTAAAATTATTGGTTTTGTCTTTTTAGGTTATGGTTTAGGATTAATAGTAAAGGAAAGATTTAGTAATATAAATCAAAAAGCCCTCAGTTTTTGGCTATTAGCCCTTTTATTTGCCATGGGTATTTCCATAACTACCGATCCCGACGTTATCAATAACCTAAAAACATTGGGATTTTCTGCCCTAATTTTAGCTACTTTTGCTGTTATAGGGAGTATTCTCGGCCTGTTAATCCTTAATCCACTATTTAATAGGACCTTTATAGAAGGTGCTACAGAAAAACAGTCAGGGGAAAGTACAAATTCCTTTCTATATTTTGTCGTCCTTGCTTTAATATTGGGGAGTTTAAGTGGACTATTTTTCCCTTCAACTATAACTTCCCTTTTAGAAGAATTAGTAATTTATTTCCTCTACCTCTTACTATTTTCTGTAGGATATGACCTATATTGTAACCGTCATCTTTTAGCCTTTGTCAAAAAAATGGGTTTTAAAATCCTCCTTATTCCTTTGTTAGTTATCATTGGAAGCTTGGTATTTACACTCCCCCTATTTTTATTACTGCCCTTTAATTTTGGTGAAGTAGGTGCCGTTGTTTCTGGATTTGGTTGGTATAGTTTATCTTCAATAATAATTGGAAGTACATATAGCCCTTCCTTAGGAATAGTAGCCCTTTTATGTAATGTCTTCCGAGAAATAATCGCCTTTATAATCACACCATTATTGCCGAAACTTTTTCCTTCTTTAACTGTTATTGCCCCGGCAGGTGCCACTGCTATGGATACTTTGCTTCCTTTGATCACTAAATCAGGAGGCTCGGAATATACGGTACCAGCCTTAGTTTCTGGTATAATAATCTCAACTAGTGTATATTTTTTAGTACCATTGTTTATACAAATAGCTCACTTCCTTTAAAGGATAATAAAAGATAGAAAGGATGGGTAAATTTGGGTTTAAGGTTTAGAAAAAGTATTTCATTAGGAAAAGGGGTTCGACTAATCTTTAGTAAAAGTGGCATTGGTGTTAGTGCAGGGGTAAAAGGTTACAGGGTAGGGGTAGGTCCTAGGGGAATAAGAAAAACCGTTTCCATCCCCGGAACTGGTATTTCCTATGTAGAAGAAAAATCTTTTAAAAGTTTAGGAAGGGAAAAGAAATCAACAAATATTCCAATAGGAAATGTTCCGGCAGCAAATTCTCCAGTAGATAATATACCCCTTAGAACTCCCAAGGGATATGGTTGGCTTTGGGGAATAATCCTAGGTTTTATCTTACTTTTCTCTATACCATTATTTGGTGTTCCCCTCTTACTAATATCTTGTTTCTACTTCTACAAAGCTTTAAAGGGCCCAGCTAATCAAATGATCAATGAATACAATAAAGGGGTTAATCAACTAAAAGGGGGAAACTTAAGTTTTGCAGAAAAACATTTTTTAAATGTAATTAACTACAATCCTAATGATACCCTTACTTTAGTTTTCTTAACTTTTATCTATTATAGCAAAGGGGATTATCAAAAGGTTGTAGCAAATCATCCTAAAATCATTGAATATATACCTGAAGATCCAGAATTAACGTATATCCTTGCCCAAAGTTATTTTCAGATAGGGAATTATGATCAAGCAATCCCTTTACTACAACAAATTAATTCTTACGATGGGTTAAAAGATGAAGTTAATATATTATTAGGACGGTGTTTTTTAAAAAAAGGTTTATTTGAAATAGCTGTGGAACAGTTTAAAAAAGGTCCTGTGCTAAAAAGGACCATGACCCCTGAAGTAATGGAAGCTAAATATTGGTTAGGTGTTGCTTACTATAAATTAGGGGATAAGAAAAAAGCTTTAACTCAACTACAAAGGGTTTATGCTGAAGATGTTAATTACAAAGATGTAGAAAAATATATAGAAAATTTAATTTAAAAAATTTACCAAACTAAAAATTTTAAAAGGGGAAAACCTAAGAAAAAGGAGGTTTTCACCTATGATTGAAGTAACAAAACAAGCTATTGAAGGCTAAAAAAGGCAATTATCGCTGAAGGAAAAAACATCGAAAATATTTATTTAAGGCTTTATATGGCTATGGGTTGAGGTGGTCCACAACTACAACTTGCTCTGGAAGAGCAACCTAAATCAGATGATACTTTGTTTAGTCAAGATGGGATCAACTTTTTAGTAAATGAAAGACATCTCCCCCATTTCCAAAATTCAACTTTAGATTATTCATCAGGAATTTTTGGAGGGCAATTTAAATTGTTAAAAAAATAAATCAAGTGGGCGTTTTTGCCCACTTATTTTATTAAAACTTGATGATATACTTTTTTTCCTTTTTTAATCATAATAGCATTATCTTCAAACCACTCTAAGGTAATTACTTGATTTATATCAGTAATCTTTTCTCCATTGATGGAGATTCCCCCTTGTTGTACTAGTCTTCTTCCTTCACTCTTAGATGATGTTAAACCTGCTTCTTGTAGTAAGTCTAATACCAAAATTCCCTTTTCAAAATTTTCTTTTTCCATTTCCGTAGATGGAATAGATCCCGCTACTCCCCCTTTTTCAAACAGGGCTTTAGCAGCATCCCTAGATTTTATAGCCTCTTCTTCACCATGGACAATTTTCGTTACTTCAAAGGCTAATACTTCTTTAGCCTTATTAATTTCTGCCCCTTGTAGTTTTTCCAATTCCCTAATCTCATCCATAGGAACAAAGGTCAATAATTTAAGGCAATTGATCACATCATTGTCATCAACATTGCGCCAGTATTGGTAAAATTCGTATGGTGAAGTTTTTTCTGGGTCTAACCAAATAGCACCTTTTTCTGTTTTACCCATTTTCTTACCTTCACTGGTAGTTAAAAGGGTAAAGGTCATACCATAGGCTGGTTTACCTTCAACTCTACGAATCAAGTCTACACCTGAAATAATATTAGACCACTGGTCATCTCCCCCTAGCTGCAAAGTACAACCATAACGGCGGAATAACTCTAAGAAGTCATAAGACTGCATTAACATATAGTTGAATTCTAAAAAGGATAAACCCTTTTCCATCCTTGATTTAAAACATTCGGCAGTTAGCATCCGGTTTACGGAAAAATGTCTACCTATTTCCCTTAAAAACCAAATGTAATTTAAATCCATTAACCATTCAGCATTGTTTACCATTATAGCTTTACCTTCGCCAAAATCTAAAAACTTGGAGATTTGCTCTTTAAACCTTTCGCTGTTTTTCTTAATTTCTTCTTCTGTTAACATTTTTCTTATATCAGTTTTACCAGTGGGGTCTCCTACCATAGTAGTCCCTCCACCAATTAAAACAATAGGTCTGTGACCAGCTTTTTGTAGATGGGCCATAGCCATTAATTGTAGAAAATGTCCTATATGAAGGCTGTCAGCGGTAGGATCATAGCCAGTATAAAAAGTGACTTTTTCTTTTCCTAACAACTCTTTTATTTCTTCCTCATGGGTTGTTTGTTGAATAAAGCCCCTTTCTTGTAAAACATCAAATACGTTAACCATTTTAAAACCTCCTCTTTTCATTTCCTAGGAAATTTAATTAAAAAAGGCCCTTTCGTCTGTTAAGGACGAGAGGACCCGTGGTACCACCTTAATTCCCGTTAATATATAACGGCTCAAACCATGATAACGGGTTGGTGCCCGGCAAAATGCTACTTAGGGAGTGTAATTCATCCACTGTGTACTACAGGTCTTTCACCTGCCGACCTGCTCTCTGATTTTGTAACCACAATGAACTACTGCCTTTCCCATCATCGTATTTACTAATATTTTAAACATATATTAACATAGGTATTCCCTACTTTTCAAGGGTTTATTTATTTTTTTTACCGGTTATAAACAGGCCAAAAATTAATGATCCAAAAGCTATAATTCCAGTAAAGATTAAAATTGGTACAGCTCCAAATTGATAAATTAAAGGAACCGAGGCAGCTGTGAATAATCCTCCACCTACAAAGGGTTCAAACAAAATCTGTTTGTAACCGAAACTTTCAAGGGCAGGGGTTTTGTTTTCCGGATCAGCTACCCGCATAAGAAGTAGCCCCGTTGCCGTTACTCCCATAGATTGGCCAAAATCTCCTATACCCCTTTCAAACCAATAATCTGGAAGCATTTTTGGAGCTAAAAACACAAAGCAAAATACTGTCCATAAAATACCAACTAAACTTAATAATAAGAAAGGAATTAAGTTTTCCCCTATTACCGTTAAAGATAAGGTTGCTAATGCACTTACAATTAGTACATCTAAAGCTAAACCTTGAATCCTATTAATCATCTGTCTATCAACAGTATTGTAAGGATCTATTTTGTCTAATATCCCTTGAACTATCATTCCACCTACCATAGCCAGTGGAAAAAGGGGAACATATCTTATGAGATACACTCCAGTTCTAGCACCCCAAAGTACCTCTTCTAACCTTACAAGACCTTGTAAAATTCCGTAGCCTAATAAAATGGCTATTGCTATGTAACCAAAGTGAAGGGATAAGGGTTCAATAGATTCTAACCTGGTACTTAAATAGCCTGCAGGTTCTCTTGTATCTAACTCATTTATCCCTTTCTTTTCGATTTCATCCCTAGTTTGGATTTTAATTTCATTAACTAATTTCTTTCTTCTTATACCCCAGTTTATTAAAAACATACCTATAATTACTCCACCAAGGACCCCAACTGTAGCTAAGCCTAAAGCTAGATCTGCTCCCTCTGGAAAACCGATTTCTTGGAAAGTTGAAGCCATCCCTGCCGCTGTACCATGGCCTCCTACAAAGGCCACTTCGATTAAAGCCCCTGCAGTTGGATCAATGTCAAAAACTGGTGTTAAAAGGAAAATTACTAACAACAAACCTACTACATATTGACCAAAAGAAATACAATAACCCATTACCACTTGTGGTCCTGCTAATTTCCACACAGTTTTAATATTAGGTAATCTCTTTCCAATAAATAATGCAGCGAATACTACGTTTATCATCAGACCTGGCAAAACTCTCCACACCTGTAAAGACTTATCTGGAATAATTGTAAAAAAACGGCCTAGTACTTCTGGTCCCAATAACAAAGCAAAAAATCCTGCAATTAAAGAACTAGGTAGAAACAAATCCTGTAATATAGGTGTACTTACCCTAATCCACTTTCCTAAAACTAATAATAAGCCAAGTAAAAGTAAGCTAAAACCTACTACATTAGCAGTCATCAAACCCCTCCTAGTCAAACATTTATGATTAAAAATTATTTTCTCCCTGAACTACTTGCCTTTCTCCTGTCTTCTAAAAACGTAAAATATGTTATTGCTGCTAAAACTGCCGCTAAAATCGGTGGAAAATCTTCAGGATAGTTTATATTGACATCTACACCCACAACACTTCCACCCAACCTACCGGTTAGCCTTCCATTCTCTCCTTGTAAATTTACATCAAAACCTATAACCTGTCCTCCGACCCTACCGGTAAAATATTCTTTCCCATTTATTGAAATATCGTTACCTATTACACTACCACCAATTCTACCGGTAAATGAATCTTCACTATAATTACCTTCTAAGTTATTACCAATAACAGCTCCGCCAATCCTACCACTTATACTTCCATTACCATAGGTTAAATCAACATTCTTACCTATAATTTTACCACCAATTCTGCCTATTATTTTTGAAGAATCAATACTACAATTAATATCATATCCATAAAATCCTCCACCTACTCTACCGCTAATACTTTTCACATTACTCCCCCCTTTTTTAATTTACTCTAATTTATACTTCTACATAAGTTAACAATATTCCTTTAAAATATCCAATTAATGTGAAAAAAAGAGGTGTCGACCTCTTTTTTCACACTATTTGGCTTTAAATCCCTTACTTTCAATCCCTTATAGTTAGGCTGGTAACTTTGCCCATCTGTTCCATACAAGGCTATCGTACATTTGTTTCAATCCCTTATAGGTAGGCTAGTAACGGATTTAGATTACGTGTACCGATGGAAAAAATACATGTTTCAATCCCTTATAGGTAGGCTAGTAACTGAAAAATATGCAATACCATTCGGTGCAGAAGCATGTTTCAATCCCTTATAGGTAGGCTGGTAACTGTTTGGTACACTCTATCACCTACCTTTCGATTAGGTGTTTCAATCCCTTATAGGTAGGCTGGTAACAAGCAGTGAAAAAACTTAAAAATTTAGAAGAAACACGTTTCAATCCCTTATAGGTAGGCTGGTAACTCGATACTATTAAACCTAGTCAAGGATACATTTTTTGTTTCAATCCCTTATAGGTAGGCTGGTAACCGAACAAAAAATAAGATTTACAACTATGCTAGAAAGTTTCAATCCCTTATAGGTAGGCTGGTAACACAGGGCTACTGCTAATCTGTCATAATTTACTGCCAGTTTCAATCCCTTATAGGTAGGCTGGTAACCTAATCCATTCAACTATATCATTGTTACCAAATCTTAGTTTCAATCCCTTATAGGTAGGCTGGTAACTTTTTCGGCAGCTGCTGCCTACCTATAGAGTATCAAAGTTTCAATCCCTTATAGGTAGGCTGGTAACGCCTTCTATATAATCACGTTTTGAAGCTCCAATATACTCGTTTCAATCCCTTATAGGTAGGCTGGTAACTTAAAAATTTTTCAAAAAAATACTTGACTCGGTATTGTTTCAATCCCTTATAGGTAGGCTGGTAACCTTTTTAGCTCGTCCACTGTTGTGCCATACTGTTGGGGTTTCAATCCCTTATAGGTAGGCTGGTAACGCAAGACTCCAACATGGTATGAACTAGATAGGTATATGTTTCAATCCCTTATAGGTAGGCTGGTAACCCATCAGTTATCTCTATTTTACTGCATTTTTGTATTTTTGTCAATAATTATTTTTTTGAATTATGTAAACTAAAATCAGATGAAAAAATCCCCTAACGCCTGGTGTTAAGGGATTTTCGGTCTTTTTTTAGTTGTCGTCGATCGCCAGGGATTTTTACGCTATTGGTGATCGACGACAGTTTTATTTTTTGTATTTACTTTTTTACTTTATAATATATTTTCTTCTCCACCTTTTTTTATACCCATTGTTTCTATTACTTGATATTTCCTAGTAGAAAATCTATAGATTATAACTGAATCCTTTTCTTTATCTATTATTCTTTCTAATTCCATTTTTAATTTTGTTAACCTACTTTCTGTTATTTCCCCTTCTAAAACTGAATTTTGTACCCAATATAAATATTTCCTACATGTTTTTAGCACCTTATTTACCCGCTTTTGTTCTACATCATAAACTAATATCACAAACATATTATCACCATTTGGAAACAAAAGGAATGTATTCCTTTTCTTGGAGTAAATGCTTCTCTAATTTATAAAGTTCCATTCTTATTAACCATCTGTAGGAAATACTTCTACCTAACTCTTTATGTTGAATTGTCGTCTTTAATCTTTTATCAAATTCTTCTACAAATATCCTTTTACCTTCTTCTTTTAACATGATTCCACCTAAATCATTATCAAAATGTTTCTTTTGGATCATTTTCTTACTTAAAAGATAAAAAATCAATCTATCAACTAGTAAAGGTTTAAAGATTTCTGCAACATCTAAATTTAAAGTAAACCTCCTAAAATTAGTTGAATGTAAATACCCAATTCTAGGATCTAAATGGGTTTTATAAATCTCCCCTAAGACAGTTGTATAGAGCATGGAGTTGCCAAAACTAATCAAGGCATTTAAATGATTTTTAGGAGGCCTTTTAGTTCTTTGTTCAAACCTAAAATTTTCATCTTCAATTATTTTATCAAAAGCTTTATAGTAGGTTTCCCTGATATTTCCTTCTATTCCCATTAGCTCATCTGTTGAATCATATTCAGCAATTGATCCATAATAACCTAAAATATTATCTTCCACATCTCTAAGTTCTTTCCCTCTATTTAAATAATACCTTATAACACTCAACATATTTCTACTACTTCCTAAAACAAAGGACCTAGCTAATTTTATCCTTTTATCTTTATCTAAATAATGTTCTGCCTGTTTTAAAATCATATATCCGGAATTGTAATGTTCCCTTGGATAATAACTTCCAGTATAGTAACCATAATAATTAAAGAAATGAAGAATAATCTCCTTTTGTGAAACAAATTCTAAAAACTTTTTATTAAGGGTTACTTCACCGAAAAAGAAAAAACTACTAATATCCTCTACCGGTAAAACTTTTCTTCCAGCTTCTGATTGAAATAAAATTGTGTTATCTTTTCTACTAATTTCACCATCATTAAAAACATAGATATTCTTTTTCAAAAAAATTCCCCCTATGCCCAACAAAATTCACTATAGGCACAATTTTTACAATACCCTATTTTTATAGCAGGTTGAGGTTTTTCTTCATATATTATCTTTAAAATATCTTTAGCACTTATCTCCACCTTTTCTATTAACTCATCATCTAAAACTACTTCTATTCGCTCCTTTTCTTTAGGAAACATTAAAACACCTGAAGAGTCTATCCCTATTTTCTTCAATTCCCAAAGATAAAAGGCTAGTTGCATTTTAGCACTTTCTTTAAACTTTGATGATTTTTTCACTTCACCTACTATAATTTCTTTTTTCCCCTTTTTTATAACATCTATTTTTATATTTCCTACTATAACTTCCTTTCTTTTATCCCGTTCATAGCTATATTCTTGAATAAATCTACCCAAATCAAGAAGGGGATTATCTTGATTTGGGTTAATATTTCTCGCCATCAGCCAAACCTGTCTTTTACAAATATAGTAATACCACACTAAAGTACCATTTACACTAATCTCCTTCAATTTATCATCCCCTTAATAAATATTAGAAGATAATTGGGGTATCTAAATCCAGCCTCTTTAGACCTATATCATCACTGTATAACCTCTCTTTTTGTTCTAAAGCCATCCTAAACATCGTCTTTTCTTCAATCAATTCTTTCCTGGCAAACTCAATTGGAACAGAAACAATGTACCCATTCATTTTTCTCCTTAAATGGAATAACTTCCCCTTTCTTTGAATAGGATCAAATTCCTGTTCTAGTATTTCCTTGTATTTCTCAAATAAATCTTTACTTTCTTCATCTACTTCCAAAAAAACATCTACATAGGTAGGCCTATCTTTAATCAAAGAAAATCCTTTAACTTTATCCATCTCCATTTCTTGCATTCCTTTAATTATTTCATTACTTTCTGTAATTGTATTTAACCTTTTAAAAACACTATTAAAATATTCTTCTATCAGCTGTAAGAAATCCTTTTCCTCATAGCACCCACTTTTATTTAAAATCTCTTGAGTTATATTTAAAGCTATAGTGTTATAGATGTAACCTCCATACCTTTTGTTACCTTTAACCATTTTAACAACTTTAACTATACCCTTTTCTCTACTATCATTTCTATTACATCTCCCTGCCCCTTGAACTATAGAGTCCATAGGAGCTAGATCCCTGTAAACAACATCAAAATCTAAATCAACCCCTGCTTCAACAACTTGGGTTGAAACAACTATAGGTTTTTCATTTAAAATATCTTTAATTTTCTCTATCCTTTTTTTCCTTTCTTTAGGAATAATATTAGTAGATAAATACAGGAGTTTTCTGTTTAAACTAGCTTCAGCTAACCTTTTATATATTTCTAATGATTGATTAATAGTATTGCAAATAATTAGGTATGATTTATCTTCTAAGGAATCAGTAAATTCTTGGATAAAATCTTCTATCTCCATCGGTTCATCTTTATATTCAAGTTTCACCCTGTTAAACCTTTGAAAATATTTTTGATAGTCCTTTAACAACTCAATAGAATCTTGCAAAATAATTGGCTTTGTAGCGGTCATAGTGATAATCCTACAATCCAACTCCTCTGCTATTTGTTTAAACACATAATCTATAAGTTTCCAATATTTAATATCAATTGTCTGTAATTCATCAATTAAAATAATAGAACCCCTTATATTATGATATTTTTTTAACATTTTATTTCTAATTCCTATCAAAGATTCAAATAGCTGAATAAAGGTAGTTATTATCATCCCGCTATGCCAACCTTCTACTAACAACATCCCTTGATCTAAATCAAGGTGATACTTCCCACTTTTTTCTTCCTCTTTAAATAATAAGTCACTGAGGTGGTGATGTTTTAATAAATAAGGAAATATATCCTTTTCACTAATAAATTGATGATGGAGTCTTTCTATCTCTCCATAATTTTGATCAATAATCGAAGTAAAGGGTAGGGTATAAATAATTTTCCGATCTCCACCTAACAGCTGCTGTAACCTTTTAGCTGCATAAAAGCCAGTAAGGGTTTTGCCACTTCCCGTTGGTGCAGTTATAGAGAAATACCTTCCATTTTTATATTCCCTTTCGATACCTTCCAAAACCCTTTGGAATATCTCTGACCTCATTTTGTTTAGTTCTCCTTTAGGCTCTTCAGGAAACTTTGACTTATATCCCTCTATTAGAGTGTTAAAAGGAAGGGATTGGGTATCGGGAATATGGGTATTAGAAGCATCTAATTTGTCTCCATCTATCAATGCTGAATAAATTAAATGGTGTAATGTATACATCCTTTCTCTCTTTATTTTTCCTCTCTTTCGCACACCATAATCTAACCGAGCTAACTTTGTTAGTACCTCTTCTATTGGTCGCTGCTCTAAGAATTCTTTAAAATATCCATGGAGACCTATTTTTTCTAGATCTTGATAAATTACTGAAAAGTTTTTCTCCATATCATCTAATTGTTTAAGAACATTTTTGATATTACCTTTTTTATCTTCATCTAGCTCATCTATAGTAAATTTCAATTTATTTGGCAAATTTTTATTTACTCTTTCTACATTGCTATGGTGATTGATTACAGCACTATAGAGAATTAGGGGAAGATAGTTTTCTTCCCCCAGTTCTTTAAAGGCAACATAGGCTGTAAACAATGCGGAGATAAAGGAATGGTGACTTAATCTTCCACTATAACCTTCTTTTAAATGTTTTTGAAAATATGTGGTGTATTTGCCGAAATCGTGACATTTAGCAGCTATTTCCACAGCTTTTTGATTTTCTCCAGCAAAACTAGTGGCAAGATTAGTGACATTTTGAAGATGATCAATCAATTTTTTATTTGGGTTAATATGGGAATAGAAAATCATAGTTTCCTCCTACATATATAAAATATTGGTATCCCCCACTTCATAGTAACTATCTTCTAAATAAATGGGGATTGGATTACAATTTTCATCAAAAAGATAGGAACCTACCTCTTTAACTATTCTGTCATCTTCAAAATCCCTAGGCATTTTCTCTTTAACTAAAGCATAATCTGAGTTTAGTTTATTAAAAGCTAGGCCTTTATGGTTTATTTTGTTTAACGGTATTATGCTGGCAATATATACTAAATCATTAACCTTCTTTTCTTCAACCCTTTCCCTGCCAACATACTCTAGTACACAACTAAAGGGAGCTGCCCCCAAGTATGGTGGGAAAAAATACCTTTTATTTTTCAGCCTCTCTATAAACTGTTCTAAAAAAGTTGGGTCTATATGGGACAAATATACCCGGTATTTAAGGAAATCTCCTGCTCCTGTAACTATTTCAAAGGGTATTTGGCTGTGATTACTAGGTTCTATAAACTCTTTTTTTGTAGTTATCTTCATGTAGTTTACAGTTTGAATGATTTTCCGGGTTTTCGTTAACTTTTGAACAGCAATTTTTAATTTATCATCTTGGAGTTGTTGGTAATAACTATCCCTTTCAAACCCCATAACCGCTGCCACCAGACCAATTAAATTGGTCCTTGTTGGAACCGAATAGGATAAAGAAGATGAGTTGGTATAGTATTTTCTAAAATGTCCCATATATCCAATTATGTCAAAAACAACTACTTCACTAGCCATAATTATCACCTAACTTCTTCAAAGGATATATCACCTAATAAATCAGTAATAGAAGCAGATTGACCATTTATTGTCATCACTAATTGAGGATGAACAAAGTAGCGTACTTTACCAATTTTATCTTTATTCTCCCTTAAAAATCCTTGTAAATTAGTAATATCTAAAGCTACTTCTGTTATATCCCTAGGACTATCAACCTTTGATTCTAGTTTAACTAATGACCTGTAATCCCCTAAAATAGTTTCACTATCTCTATACTCTACCCTCAAATAAAGTCTAGGATATTGACCAATTTTACTTCTGGTAGCTTGTAATGGAATAGCTTTAACTAAAGCTTGATCTAATTCTAAAACATCATCTTCTGTTAAATTGGTATATTTTGCCCTATTACCACTTATAACCCCTGAAAATCCAATAAAGGAATATTTTACCCGGTAATCCTTTCCAATAGCCCCTTGCTCATTTTTATCTGTGGTAGCAAATTGGGAGGTAATTGAAGCTTCAAATATTTCAACTTTATTTAAAGATTGACCCCAATTGAATTGTACCGGTCCAGTAAAGGTTCTAGTATCTTTTTCCACAGGCATTGTGGCACCGAAAAGTCTTACATCGATAAATTTATTTAATAAATCATCATCGGTAAGTTTTTCTTTACCCAATTCCTCTTTTAGTTTTGTAATAATTTTTTCTGGTCTTACAGATTTGCCCTCTAATTTGCTAACAAAAATAGGATAATCCTTTTCTGATAAATAATCTCTTACATATCTTTTTAGCCTTAAATCAGAAACTAAATTGATTTCCCGCTCATAGTCCATTCTAGGACGGTTTTCCTCATCGGGATCACCATTAGGATTTGTTAATTTAGCATCATACAAAAATAAGATTTCACTATTCTTCATCAGAAATTCCCCCTTCATCATTTATCTCTTTTTTATTACCCATAACTTTTAAAGTAGAAAAACTATACCCTGATAAAATGTAATAAAGGTTTTCCATTTTATTTAACTTCCAATTTTTAATTTCTTTATCTAATAATTGTCGATGAACTGCAAAAACTCTTTCTGTCTCATAATTTAAAACTTTGTTTTGTCTTAGCTTGTCAATAATTTCATTTGATAATCTTAAAACCTTTCCTTGGTCCATACCATTGTAATTGAGCTTGTTTAAAATTGGTTTTCTCTTATTCCTTTCTAAGTACTGTTTATTAGCCACTTTACCAATTAAATAACCTAGTAAAAACATTGCTGCCTCTTGGGAATCCATTGCCATTTCCTCAAGATAACCTTTAATCTCTTCAGATAAATTAAGATTAGTAGTATCCAACCCTTCTCCCTCCTCTATAATACCTAAATTTTGTAATACCCTAAGGTACATGTTAGACCTAATAACATCAAAATCGAGATTTCCTTCTTTTATATTAAAAGTTTTAAATTGCTCGTAATAAAGGATTTTAAACAACTTAATTTGAGTTTCGATGATCATTCTTTTTGCCAATTTGTTGCCAGTAAAGAAACTATCATAAATCTTTAATATTTTCCGAAACTCTGTAACTTCCCCTTTATTGTCTATCTTTACTGGAGTCAACCAGTAAACACTTTCTAGACCAAAACTACTTAAATTGTATTCTGGCAAGATATTTTTAAACCTACCTTTAACATCATCAAAAGCTTTTATAATTTTGTTAAATCTAGAAGGTGCTACATCTTTGATAAACTTTAATACTTTAGTTGAACTTTGACTTGTTTTATAGAAGATTATATTGAATAGAAAATAATTTTCTATCTCCTCATATTCTAAAAATTTTTGGATTTCCTCTTCTATTTCTTTTAACTTTTCTACCCTTTTAGCAACATTAAAGGTTTTATTAGTTTTATCTGCAAATAGTTTTAAATCCTCTTCCTTTAAATTTGCTGGAAACAAAATATGGGGAATAACAAAGACTTTGAAAGCTGCCAGTCTAGTATCAAAGTTTTTAAAAACAAACTGTTCCCCTACTTGAAGTTTAGTATAACAAGTCTTACACAAAAGCATATTTTTACTGTAGTTTTCTGGTTTAAAATTAGAGGGAAAATTCCATTGATTAGTTGTGTAAAACTTAATCTTCAGTTTTGTCGTATCATCAGTCAGTTCATCTCTAGAGCCACAGCCATAACAGATGCCTTTTTCAACTATTTTTACATTTGATTTTTCTTCAACTATTCTATCTATATATTCTTTCTTATCACTTAGCCTTTCTCCATCTATAGTAATGTAGTAAAGTTTGATACTTTTACTATTTATATCCCGTTCTTCTTTAAGATAATTATCAATATGTTTTTTTGCATTTTTACCTAAATCCTTTAGTTTTCCCCCGGCTAATTCATTTAGTAATTCTTCTTTGTCCGGCAGTTTAGGTGAGATTTTCTTTAAATTAAGTAAGTACCTATAGCGTTTTTGTTGGCCCTTTTGTTCCCCTAAATCCCAAAAAAATTCCTGCAAAATATCCTTTAACCTATCACTTATTCCTTCTATCTCCATTTCTATCAAATTAGGGATTGTTTGGGTAATAAGATATTCTAAAGATGCAGCAGTTGTATACCATTGTGGAGAACTAGAACCATCGGCAGATCCTACATATACCAATTCCTTTGCTGTTTCATCATCAATTTGACTTTCAATTAGCTCAATTTTTTTATTCCTAGTGTCAAAATCCAGCTGTACTACATAAAAATTGTTTCCTTTTTTGTCCTTTACATCAACCCTTTTAATTAAATCATCGATAAATTTACTGGGACTGTAGATGATATTTCCAATTTCTAAGATACTCTCTTGCACATAATCCCCCCCTTTTTTTGTTAATCTTTTCCTTAATTATTCTACAAAGAAAGAAAAATTCCTTTGTCGAAAAAGATAGAATTTTGTCTTTTAGTTGAATTTTTTATTTTTTATCTGCTTATATTATATAAGATTAAATTACATATTTCTTTACAAAAAATATGTGAAAATAGCAGGGAAAAACCTGCTATTTTCACAATAAAGTTATAGTCAATTTGTATCGATAGTAATTTTAACCCAACCTAAAGGTCTTATTTTTTTGTTTATATCACTATATACCCTCGTAGTTGGAAAAACAGTTTTAGACTTAGAATTTGAAAAAATCTCATTTTTTATCCTTTCTATATTTTCTTCTTTTAATTTATTAGATATAGTATTATCAAAATATGTTTTGCCCCATCCTATTCTCATTATAGCTTCTTGTGTGTTGTCTAATTTTTCTACAGATTGTATAAGATTTTCATAAAAACTTATTAAAGCTTTTTCTCCCTTTTCTTTTTTTAACATTCTTATTTCTTTAGAAATATTAACCTTAGTGTATTCATTAATTAACTTTAATAATCCTTTCTCTTCTCCTTTTTTTAAGAAAAGAAAATCCTTTATATCTTCGTGATAATCCTCACCTAAAGTTTTGATAGTTAAAATTGTTTTTGCTCCTTCCTTAATTACTTCACGGACTATTGGTATAGAAGAACCTTTATTATTGATAATGTTTATCCTTTTTAAATTAGTTACTACTAAATCACTTTCTGTGAACAACTGACTATCCGAAACTTGTAAATGTTTTAAAATATCCCTGTCTCCCTTATATAAATAGTTTTCACCTATATAATGTTTCTCTCCCCTTTTTTTATCATCATCTTTATTTTTAAAAATGTATTCATATAATAACTTTGTATCATCATCTTCTTCAAAAAGGTTAAAGATAATAGCTGTTCTAATAGCTCCTTTTATAGTACTTCCTGGTATATAGGGTGCATTATTGGTTTTAATATGAAGGGATATTTGTTTATTTATTACTCCTTCAGTTTCCACTGCACTTAAAACAGCCTTTTTAAAATCAATCTTGCAACTAATCAAAAAAGAAGTCAAATTATATGAATTGCTATTTCTTTTGCTTTGTTCTTTAATTATTTTGATATACTCCTCTAACAAAGATTCACCTTGTGGATGTTTTTCAATTTCATCATATAATTTATCATGATCTATATAATAAACTTTATTATTATCATAAATATAATCTAGAAATTGGGATGCTTTTTGTTCAGAGCCAATACTTACTGGCGTTAATGTTTCTAAATTAACCTTCATCTATTCACCTCCCCAAAGGGAATCAAAAATGCCCGTCCATATTGAAATATAGGATGTTTATTAAATACATCATATTGAGTTTCAAGTATATTCCCTTCAATATTTCCAGAAAATATACTACCTTCTTTAATAACTCTAATTGTTTTTTTTCTATAACTTCTCCCTGTAGTAGAATATATATACCCATTTCTTTCTTCAAGATCATAATACATTAACTTAGATAACTCTTCTTTTTGAGGAATTACGCTAGATAAACTCATAAATAAATTTCCATTGTTGTTGATTAAATTTTCCTCAAATTGTTCTTCTACTACTTTTTCAAAAATACCATGAAATAAACTTCTTTTACCACCTATACCCTCATCTGCTAATAATCTCACCACTGCTTTAAATTTTAATGATACTTCTTCCCTACAAATAAAGTAGTAAAAGGGTTTTAAAGTTAAATTACCTTTTTTAAAGTAATTAACTTCTACTTCTTCTTGAAAAAAGAAATTTTCAGATGTATCATCAAGGCGAGATATCACAACTTTAGGTAAAGTCTTTTTTTGTAACAATTTAACATTATCAAGATTAGTTGTAATATTTAAACCTGCTAATTCTTCTTTTGTATATATATAACTACCACCAATAGAAATAAAGGGATTAAAATCAAATTCAAGTTTTTCATTATTTTGATTCCATTTAAATTGAAGTTCCTTAAAAGCTTCTATAGAAACATACCTAATCCTTTTATATTTTTTATTGGTTGATATTTCGTCATCATTGGAATTACTATTATCAATAGGAAGAATAGGTTTGGGTAAAAAAAGTATTTCCCTTTCTTTTTCACCGGCAATAATTTTTATTCCTGGCATCATTGAAGAAATAGTCACTTTTTTTAACTCATCAAAAAATTGATCATTTTTATCAAACATTAACACTCCACAATTATACAATGATGAAAATAGTTGATCTGATGAAAAAAAATCTTTTAAATTTCTATTACTATCCCCTATATGAAATTTAGTTAAGTTACTAGGATATAGTTTAAAAATCAACATATTACATCTCTCCTAGAACTTCTTTAATCTTATCAGATATATTCGGAACTTCATTTAATGTAATTTGACCTTTATCTTTATCTAACAGGGATATCGTTTCTTTATTTTCTAAATATACTGGAATAGTTTTTATTGAAATTTCATCAATAATAAATTGTACTTTACCGTATCCCCGGGAACCATTACCTCCTAAATAATCATCTTCTAACAACCTTAAACCGTAAATTAATTTTTCAAACCTGTCTATATCTTCATTCTCCATAACATTATAAATTAATTGAAAATCAAATTCTGCACCTTGAGGAACTCTTTCTGTTTGTCTCGGCATACCAGCCTTTGAAGTCAATCTATTTATTGAGTTTTCCCATTTACTTTCTGTATAAATTAATTGTAAATTTTTATATTCCCCTTCTTTTTTCAGCATTTTTTCCCTTGTTTTTTCATTTAAAAAAGCATCCCTTACAATTAATCTTGTAGGACCTTTTCTTTTATCTACATTAGCCCCGGTTCCGAAAATTACGCAAACTTCACATTCTCCACAGTTACAGATATAAGTTTCTTTACTATTATCATCACTATTTTCTTCTTTTTCTTCTTTTTCTTCTTTTTTTATATCCATTATCTCTTGCAATTTTGTTTTTTCTAATAATGCACGTATTTTGCCTTTTAATGAAGAACCTGGAATATATGGAACTCCCTCAGAAGTCTTAATAACACTATTATCTATATCACCAATAGCAACATCTGTTTTTGAACCCCCAATATGTAAACCTGTCATAGCTACTATTTTACCTTTGACAAATAATTTGCCTTTTAATTGCATACTTATACCTCCCTCTGTTTTAAATCGTCTTTATCTTCCCCAACATACTTTCTATAAGCAACTATTCCTTCCATAAAATCTTTAAAATTCCTAAGTTGAACCTGTTCTTTATCAAAATCCATATTTTTCACTAATTTATCCAATAATTCCATAAAAGCTTTAGTTTTCTTTTCCTTACCTGCAGTATAAGCAAATAAAGGCCTTAATTTTTTTAGATCTAGTATTGTATTTGCATTCATGATCCTTGCATAAATCTTTCTAATCATAGATGTAGTGACTTCTAAATCTTTTAATTCATTTGCATATTCTTTAACCTTATCACAAAAGGTGTCATACTCTTGACTTTTTTCATTCAAAACCAGTACATTTTTTTCAAAATACTCAGTTAAGTCTTTTAACTTATTTATTTTTTCATTATTTTCTTTGTTTTTTTGCTGTTTATTCCGGTTGTGATTATAATTCTTTTGCTTATAAGGTTTTTGGTAACCTTTCATAGGTTTTATACCTCCTTCTTCTCCCTAGTTTCCAATAAAGCTAATTTAACAGCTATAGGAATTAACATTATGTTTTCGATTTTTTCATTTTTCGATTTCCCTAATAAATTATTTATAACAATTTCTCGATAAAAATTTAATATCTCCTCTGCATAATTTTTTCTAACTCCATTTACTTCGACTTCACAATTTATTTCCCGCAGATAATAGGCTAATCTCCAAAATCTAAAATTATTTATTAAGCCATTTGACGAATCTTCTAATATTTTTCTAAAACCTAATGTACTTTTTTCAATTTTAAATAAGAAGCTTCTCCCAAAATCTTTATTTTTTGAATTATTTTCAATTATCTCTAATAACATATTTCTGAACTCAATTATTTTCTCAAATTCTTTAAAATTAAATACTTCTCCTAGTAAACTAATTTTATTCTTAGTAGGGGACTTTTCTTTCTTTCTAATTTGTTTTTTAGCTCGATTTAATGATTCTTCAACAATTTGGGAAGACATTATAACAGGATAATCATATCTAAATATATTAATTGCAGCACTAAAATTCACTTCTGAATGGTCACATACAAATTTTTTAAAATCTCTATAAAATTGTTCATAAAAGTCCAATACTATATTCCAAGAACCAATTACAAAAGTATCGTCACCACCAGAAAAAACAATATATAAGTTCTTTTCCCACCCTTTTTCTTTTACTAAATAATTTATATATCCTTGGAAAAATAAAGCAAGCATTCTGCTCAAAGAAGCTATCCTTGATATGCTTGAATTTTCACCAAATCCTTGCAAAAATATTTTTCCAAGATTGTCAACATCTAATTTTAATAAACCTAACTTCGAATCCCCTTTACTCATTAAAGATATTTCTTCAAAAGTTAACAAATTATTTTTATCTTTTTCATTAACAGGTAAACTGTATGCACCAAACTTAAATCCTCTATAACCATTATCAATAAAATTTGTATCATTTAATAAGTAAATATTTTTATTAAGTTTTATTGCTACATCTTTACTATCTTTAAATTGATATTTAAAACCAAAGGACTCAAAAACATCTAAATAAGAATTAACTTGTTTTTTAGATTGTGAAGGTATTTCTTTGATTTCCAAAATATTAGATTTTGCAATATCCGATGTAAGATCTATAAAACTAGAGCAAAGAGAACAAATACTCTTTTGTATATCTTTATTAAATTCAATTTTTCTTTCACTAGAATCTATTCCACATAAATAACAATGCTCTTTTTCTGTGGTAACTTTACCAAATGGACCAAATATTTGTTCAAAATTCTTTTCTAAATCTAACTCCTGCCACTTCTTTATTTTTCTCTCATTAATTTTATTTTTAACTTTATTCCACTGTAAGTTAAAGTCTTTAAAATCCTTGGGTGCTAAATAAATATAATCCATTACCATGTAGATAGATCCCTTATGGCTTTTAAGGAGTATTTCTGATATTTTTTCTCTAGCTTTAATAAATTGTTTTTCCGCTGTTTTTGGTGCTAATATATAGAAATTTCCACCGCCATTAAATAATAGATTTGCTTCTTTTAGATTTAATTCTTTTATTATAAAATTGGCTATCACTTCTGTTAGTAAAGAAATATATACAGAACGACCTTTTAAAGATTTTGCTGCACCTTTACTTGGTATATTAAATATGAAATTTTGAATACCTGAGATATCACCATTAATTAATATAAAGTGTTCTTTGTCACTATCACTGCTATCCACTTTTCTTAAATCATTTAATGTCAAACTACCGTTTTGATATTCATCATATAAACAAAGGGCTATTGCAGCTGTTGTTCTAGAATGATCAAATAAAGATATATCAGGAACATAATTTGTTGTTTGTGCTGGAACACACCATAAATATTTTTCTAGTAAATAATATAATTGTTCGCAATTTGTTACTTTCCCTAATTCCCTTAGAAAATTTTTAACAACCCTTTTATAATCCTCAATATTTATAGACGAATTCTTTTCTGGAAACCCTTGTGATATATCTAAAGGTTTTAATTGATAGGTGTAACTTTCGCCATTTTCTGAAAATAAACGTGAAAATATTGAGTATAAAGGTGTCTTAAAATATTTTTCCCTTGCATAGTCATCTTTTTCCCTTTCTTTAGAAGAAAGCCAATCAGCCAACTGTATTATTTTTTCTTCAACATTTCTAGGTTCATGATGATATAGGGTATATTCAACAATATTTTCAAAACCTTTAAAAAAACTATTCCTTTCTTGTAAAACTTTAATAAATTGAGCTGAATATTTAGGATGGCCTGTTTTAACTACTTTAAAACTGTCATCAACTTTAAACTCTTTACTTCTTTCTATAAATTTCCCTAAATCATGAAGTAAAGCACCTATATAAATGGCATCCCTCATACATAATAGTCCCCCTTTCAATTTTTTATTTTAATTATACATTATATTATCTTAAACAGCATGTATTGATATGGTACCTATATTTTTTCTTTTATCCAATTTTCAATATTACCTTTTCTTGAACTAAAGTAATTATTATACTTAATCCATATTTTATCTGTACTTTTCTTTAAATCTACAACATTTCTTTCCATTCCACAATGGGCAAAGAAATTCCTTTGATCTATTTCCCCTTCTGATTTTTCTCCGATTATCTTCCACAAAGGTACCCACTGATTATTATCATCAATTTTACTTTTATTTTTAAGCAAGTTATTTATTTCACTACTTAATAATTTATAATTACTCTCCATATTGAAGTTTATATAAACTTCTTCAAATACATTTCTAATTACTTCCATATCAACGCCATCTGCTTTAAAATTGGCAATATTTATTTTTTCAAAAGTATTTTTTAATGAAGTTAAAATACCGCGGTATAAAGCTAATGATAATAAACTCTTTACAAATGCACTTTTATTTAAATTAGGTGAACATTCATATCCTTTATTTTCAATTTCAATAATAATAAATTTCATCAAATCAATAATTTCTTCCTTTATCTCTTCTTCTTTATGACATTCTAGAAAACTATCTATTATATATAATGGAAGATTATTTTTTATAGCTGAATACAAAAAAGAAAACTTCAACAATTTTGTCCTTAAGCTATTCTTATTTTTTCTTAACTCTTTTTTTGTATATATACTATCTTTAATAAATTTTAAATCATTTTGGCAAACATCTTCTTTATTCACAGGTGAATTAAAAAATGCTAAATAATGCTGCTGTTCAACATAAACATTATATTTTGAAACATTGTTCCCAAGAATAGGATCGGTAAAGACAGTATATACTTTTGGTATTTTTTCTTTATTATCCCAGTTATATAATGTGGCAAAAACACTAAAATGCCTTGCTGCTTCTAATAGTGCTGATATATAAAAGTTATATCCACTAGAAATATCTATGTAAAATGATGTTACATCTTTGTGTAAATATCGAGTTACCATATCTGCTAAAATAGTCAAAACTATATCCGAGTAACTCCCTTTTACTTCAATATTATTTAAATATGTACCAAAAGAAGATAATACTAAATAATCATCTTTTTCTTCTTCAAATGGAAACAATTTGATTACATCTTTAGGATTTTTTAAATACTCAGTTGGTTTCTCAAAAACATTTTCTAATTTATTGATTAGTTCCGTATTGTTTGAATATTTTACGTTTGTTTTTAAATTTTTTAGCAACCTTTCATTTAAAACAATACTTACAGGATAAAAAATGACCGCCTCAGAATTTTCTTGTTTCGAATCTTTGAAATAATCTCTTACAACAAACGAACTTAAAGATGATTCTTTTTCAAACTTTTCCCTTTCGCAATCCCCTTCTTCAAAGGATATACAAAAAATTTTTTTTGAATCTTCCATTCTTGCAATTTGATAAATTACATTCATTATTACTCTCACACCTCTTACTAATATCACAAGAAAATATATTACATTACAAATATTCTTATTTTATATTTTACATTATTCTACAAAAATGTTTGATTTTCCTTCTTTTTTAAGACTTTTACTTAAAAACCATATAGCATTATTATCAATTTTTTAAATAATCATACCCCCTCTATAAATACTTAGCCTTCGCCTTTTTTATTCTAGAAACAATTTCCCTTTGAAGTTCTAAGGGTGATAAAACCTTTACTGTTTCTCCTAAAGATAAAATTCGGTGAATAACTTCCATTTCTTCATAAAAATAATAATAGATGGTTAATAAATATCTATTTTCTTCTTTAATATATTTAACCTTTCTTTTGAAACAAGAAAAAAGATAAAAGGTCCTTTCTAAGCCATTTTTATGTTGATAAACTTCTAATGTCACTTTTTTAATATCCTTTTTTATAAAGTTTTTTAGATAGTTTTTACCCCTTTCCTTTACTTCATCATCTAGCAAAAATTTTTCATCTATAGTAAAGTTAGATAATATTCCTTTCACAATTTTATCTTCATCTATTGAATAATGGATTAAATAAAATATATCATCTTTTACTGAGTATTCTATTTTTAAAGGATAAGATTTTTTATTTAAAATATCAGTTCCATCTTTTCTTCGATAATTATATATAATACCAAGTTCGTTAATAATGCAATTTAATACCTCTTTAAAATTCTTTTCTACAGTTTCTAAATTTTTGCTATCAGTAATTCCTTTACCTTTTACTACTAAATTTTTTGAAATTATATCTTCACAACCAACTAATTTTTCATTTAACTTTTCTATAGTTATATCAGAGAGGAATAACCTAATTTTAGGATCTGTTAAAACATTTTTTAACCAAACCTTCTCCGGTTTTGTAACAAAATATGGAATTGGTCCAGAAATTATTGGTAAGTATTTGTTTTTCTCAACCTCATAAAGTATTTCCGAAATATCTATATTAAAGTTACTCAAATCAGCTAAAGATATATACTCATTATTTTTACTATTTAGTAATGATACAACTTTACCAAATTCAATTCCAGTCAATGGATTAAATATTCTCATATAGGGATAACACCTCCTCCCACTCTCCCTTTATTTCTTCCCTTAGAGAATGTTCCTTAGAAGGCAATACTTCTGCCCTGTAACTAAATCCTTTGATCCACGGTTTAATTTCCATAATATCTGATACGTATACAGTTAAGATAAATTCCTTTGGATTTAAAATTTCTATCTTGGGATTTATAATATCCCTTTTTACCATCTTTAATAAGAAATTTTCTGTAATTTCTGGATCTAAGGTAAATTTTATTTTTACTTCTTTAGTTCCATTTTTATTCCCTGCTACTAACCAACTGTTGCAAAAAAAGTTTTGGTACTTTTCTTCTATTTCCTGTTTAGTTATATCTATTGCTGCATTTAAAACTTCCACTTCTTCCACCCTATGTAAAGGATAAGTATAAAAGGTTTTTTGTTTTAAATTGTAAGCTATTAAATACCACCTTCCATATTTAACATCTAAAATAATTTTCACCGGCAAATTTTTATATACTTTTATCCCGCTTTTTTTACTTTGATAATAGATTTTAACCATCCTATTACCTTGAATAGCTTCTAGTAAATTCCATACTATTTCTTCTTCTAATACTTGATGAAATTGTAAAAACCTATATAAAAAAGGTTCTTTAAAACTACTAGTACCAATCTTATCTTTTAAATATCTTTTAATGTTTTCTTTTAAAAAAATTCCTGGGACACTAGGTTTTTCTACATGGCTGAAAAATAAAGTTAAATAATATAAATCCTTTAGTTCTTGTTCAGAAAAATCCTTAAAGAAGTCACTTTGTAGTTTATATAGTTTTACATTCTTTTCTTTTCTAGCTTCGACTATTCCTAATTCTAATAAGTATTCTAATTTGCGATAATAGGTCATTTTATCAAAAATCAAGTTATCATGTTCAATCCCATCGATTACATCATCAACGGAACATTCTCTTCCTGTGCCTAAAAATTTGATTATACTCAAAAAAAGTAATAAATCATTAGGTCGTAAATTACTATGATAGTGTCAACTTTTTATAGGATATTTATAAATTGATGACCACTCTATTTTGGTTTATAAATCAAATGTTCCATTATGCATATCTTTCAAACATTTAAACATTGGTATGACTTTACCTTTGCTTAATATAGGTACATTATTTAATAGTTCACGTGCCTTGGTATAGGTATTTTTGATCTTTAGGACAATATTTTTTTCCAGGCTATAGCTTTTCTTTGCTTCTGATTTTAAATGTTTAAGTGTAATTTTGCCACCACTACTTAAATATGCTCGTAACTCAGCCATTGCCCGCAGTCCTTCACGACTCCAACCCATTGGTCGGCTGCTTAAGCGGCTTG
>NZ_FOIF01000019.1 GCF_900111575.1 Anaerobranca gottschalkii DSM 13577
ATGTATTCATATACAGTTGGTCTACTAATACCTAAGTTTCTAGCTATTTGAGAAATAGTAAATCCTTTTTCCTTTAATTGTTGTATTTCTATATACATTTTCCACCCCTGTTCTTTTTTCACGCTTATCTCCCCTTTGAGTATAATATCATAATGATATTATACTCAAAGGAACTAAGGTTTTCATTAAAACTTGTAGTTAGATTATTTAATTTTAATGCCAAAAACAGTTTCAACTAAATGATTTGCATTTTCCAGTTTTTAATCACCTCTTTTCCAAATTTTAGGTTAAATGTGTAAAATCTTATTTATCAATAACTGTCAACTTTATTTTATCATTTACATTAGTTTACCTACATTAGAGAAGGATAATGAAATTATTGATATTGATCCATTTACAGTGTTTGGACTATTTAATAAAAGTTCAATGAAAGAAATTAATCGAAAAAGTATTATAAAATATATCGCTGATGAGTTTAATATAAATGCAAAAATACCTACTTCTTTTAATAGCATACCAGTTCTTAATAATCAAAATGCTACGTTCTATAATTTTATTGGATATAGAAATGATAGTGATATTGACGATTTATGGGAATTATTTTCATCTGCCCTTGATTATTCTAAAAATCCAACTCAGGCAAATCGTGATAAAGTTTCCAAATTCTTCGATAGAGTTATAAACCAAAAAGGAAATGGTAATAGTAAGATAACTATGGGCCTTTATTGGATATCTCCTGATACATTTTTAAATCTTGATAGCCGTAATACATGGTATATATATGAAGCTGGAAAAATTCCTGATAATATAGTATCTATTTTGCCGAAAGTAGAAGAAAAAATTTCTGCAAACAAATATTTTGATATTATGAAAAAGATAAGTGAATATCTTAAAAGCAGTGCAAGTAATCTTAAAAATTTTAAAGAGTTATCCTTTGAAGCATGGCGTTATTCAGAAGAAATAAATCATAAAGAAAAATCGAAAAAGGTTCAAAGTCAACGAGATGATAAAGGCTCTGGACTCGCAGATGAAGATGTAGATACTATTCATTATTGGATCTATACACCTGGTGAAGGGGCAAGGAAGTGGGATGAGTTTTATGAAAAAGGTATTATGGGAATTGGTTGGGAGAAAATTGGTGATTTAAATCAATATTCAACTAAAGAAGAAATGAAGAAAGCCATGAAAGAAAAAATTAACCCTAACGGATCTTTTATGAATGATGCTCTTGCTACTTGGCAATTTGTCTATGAGATGAAAAAAGGTGATATTATATTTGTTAAAAAAGGTAGAACTCAAATTATAGGTCGTGGTGTTGTTGTTTCAGATTATTACTTTGATACAACTTTAGATAGTGAATTCCCCAATTTAAGGAATGTTAAATGGACTCATAAAGGTGAATGGGAACATCCTGGTCAAGCTATTACAAAGACTTTAACGGATATTACACCTTTTACTAACTATGTTGAAAAACTTGAAGCATTGTTTAGTGAAGATAATGACGGAGAAATTTTTAAGGAACAAGAAATAGAATATCCAATATATGATAGGAATAAATTTTTGGAAGAAGTGTATATGGATGAGGAGGATTATGATACATTATTAGAACTTGTTAGAAATAAAAAAAATGTTATCTTACAAGGTCCTCCAGGAGTAGGGAAAACATATGCTGCAAAACGTTTAGCTTATTCTATGATGGGTGTTAAGGATCAGACTCGAATAATGATGGTTCAGTTTCATCAGAGTTATAGTTATGAAGATTTCATTGAAGGTTTCAGACCTTCAATTACTGATGGTGGTTTTGAAATTAAAAAAGGTTCATTCTACAATTTTTGTAAAAAAGCAGCAGATGACATTGAAAATGAGTATTTCTTTATTATTGATGAGATCAATCGAGGTAATATAAGTAAAATATTTGGAGAATTATTTATGTTAATAGAAAATGATAAACGTGGCAATTCGCTACAATTACTTTATTCTAACGAAAAGTTTTTTGTACCAAAAAATATTTATATAATAGGGATGATGAATACAGCAGATAGAAGTTTAGCATTTATAGATTATGCTTTACGTAGACGTTTTGCTTTTTTTGAAATAAAACCAGGATTTAAATCTAAGGGATTTTCAATTTATACAAAGCAATTAAATAATAAGAAGCTGAATAGTCTTATTGAATGTGTTGAAAGACTAAACAATGTTATTGCTGATGATGAAACACTTGGAGAAGGTTTTTTAATTGGCCACAGTTATTTTTGCAATATTGACGAGGTTAATGATAAAGTTCTTTCAAATATCGTAGAATATGAATTAATTCCTCTTATTAAAGAATATTGGTTTGATGAACCATCTAAGGTAAAAGAATGGGCAGATTATTTGAGGAGCGCTATTAAATGATACCAATACAAAATATATACTATATGTTAGCCTATGCTTTTAAAGTGTTAAACCAACAAGGATATAAGGATTTAGCTACAGAACAGTTTAATAATTCAGCAGAGTTATGTTCAGCTATTCTTTCAAAGAGTATCTCTATTCAATTAAAACGGGGGCTTTATCGTGATTATATAATGGAAACAGATTGTTTATCTACAATTCGAGGCAAGATAGATGTTTCTGAAACTATTAAAAGTGGATCTTTGTATAAAAATCAAATGTTTTGTAGATATGATAATTTCTCAACAAACTCTTATATGAATAGAATTATTAAAACTACTATAGAGCTATTGCTACATTCAGATATATCAAAGACTCGTAAAAAGGAGTTAAGTAAGCTTCTTGTATTTTTTGCAGATGTTGAATCTTTGGATGTGAATAGGATTAACTGGAATTTACAATATAATCGTAACAATCAAACATATAGAATGTTAATTTCAATATGTTTTTTAGTTATAAAGGGGTTGCTTTTGAGCAATTCAAATGGAAAAACAAAAATGTTGGACATTTTTGATGAACAGCGTATGTATAGATTATATGAGAAGTTTATATTTGAATATTTTCGTAAAGAATTTCCAGACATCACTGTAAATTCATCACAAATTCATTGGCAACTTGATGATGGTATAAATACAATGCTTCCTGTTATGCAGACCGATATAATGCTTTCAAAAGATGATAAGATACTTATAATCGATGCTAAGTATTATAATCGTATTACTCTGTCCCGATATGGTATTAATACTTTACATTCAGGGAATCTATATCAGATTTTCACATATGTTAAAAATAAGGAATATCAGATGAAAGATAGACCCCATGAAGTTTCAGGAATGCTTTTGTATGCAAAAACAGATGAGGATATATTGCCAGATATTACATACAAAATGAGTGGAAATAAAATTAGTGTATGCACATTGGATTTGAATTGTGACTTCAATAAGATAGCATCACAACTTAATGCAATTATTGAAGAGTATTTTGGGTAGGATAATTATAAAGAAATTACTAAAAAAAGTTATTGACACCGTAAGGAAAAATCCTTATAATAAACATTAAATTTAATATTTGATCCAGTGATAGGGAGAGTAAATAAGTGGAGGTTTCAGCGAGCTAGAGTTTGGTGTGAGTCTAGTAACTAAAACTTATTGAAGCGCACCCTAGAGGATTTTTCCTGAAGGTTCATTTTTGAATTGGGTAGGGAAAAACGGTCACCACCGTTATTGGTTAGAGTGGATAGATTAAATAATCTATCAACAAGAGTGGCAACGCGGGGAATTTCTCGTCTCTTTATTGAAGGGACGGGTTTTTTTATTTCCTTTTATTTTCTCGTCTCTTATTTTAGGGGACGAGTTTTTTTAATTTTCTGCTAGTTTTAACAACTTTAGAGGAGGTGGTCTTTATTCGATGTAATTTAAACTCAAATTTATATATATACAAATCTAATTTAAAAAAGGAGCTGAATACTACATGAAAAAACAAACGACAATTTTCCATGCCCTTATTCCCATCCTCTTTTTATTGGTTATTTTACCAATTTCAATTCTCTATTTTGGTGCTGATCCTCAAATTCCCCTAATTTTATCTACCATAGTAGCTGCTTTAGTTGCTAAATTTTTGCTAAATTACAGCTGGGGAGAAATTGAAGAAGGTATATTAGATACAATTCGTTTAGCTATGCAGGCAATTTTGATTTTAATGGTCATTGGAACCATCGTAGGAACTTGGATTTTAAGTGGGACTGTTCCAGCGATGATTTATTATGGATTACAAATCCTGTCCCCAGGTATTTTCTTATTGGCAGCTGCGTTAATTTGCGCAATTGTTTCCATATCTACCGGTAGTTCTTGGACTACAGCTGCTACCGTTGGAATAGCCTTGATGGGAATTGGTAAAGGTTTAGGTATCCCTGTAGGGATGGTAGCTGGAGCAATTGTATCTGGAGCATATTTTGGAGATAAATTATCTCCCCTTTCAGAAACAACTAACCTCTCTCCTGCCATGGCAGGTAGTAATCTTTTTGACCATATTCGGAGTATGTGTTATACAACTTTACCTACCTTTGGTATAGCGTTAATCCTTTATGGTTTATTAGGAATGAAGTATAGTGGTACAAATATCGATACTAGTCAAATTCAAGCTATAACCGAGGCTATTAAAGGAAATTTTAATATTTCTCCTATATTACTGATACCACCGGTATTCATTATCTTGATAGTAACATTGAAAATCCCTGCCCTTCCTGGGTTAATAGCCGGTTCTGTATTAGGAGGAATATTTGCCGCTATTTTTCAAGGTGCTTCCTTTGCAGATATCATAGATGCTGCCCATTACGGATTAGAACTGGAGACAGGTGTAGAGTTAGTAGATAATCTATTAAGCCGTGGTGGTTTAGATGGTATGATGTGGACTGTTTCGTTAATTTTCACTTCTTTAACCTTTGGTGGAGTTTTAGAAAAAGTAGGCATGCTCAAAGCCTTTGGTTTAGGAATTTTAAAGCTGGCTAAATCAACAGGTTCCTTGGTTCTAGCTACTACCCTAACTTCTATTGCTGTAAATATTCTCACTGCCGACCAATATTTAGCCTTAGTAGTTCCAGGAAGGATGTATAAACAAGCTTATCAAGATAAAGGTTTACCTCCAGAGTTATTATCACGGACTTTAGAAGCAGGGGGAACTGTTACCTCAGCCCTTTTCCCATGGAACACTTGTGGAGCTTATATGATGGCAACTTTAGGAGTATCACCGTGGGTATATATTCCCTTCGCATTCTTAAACACTCTAGTTCCAGTTGTAAATATTATCTTTGCTTATTTTGGTATTGGTTTTAAAAAGAGCAGTTTAAATTAGTAGGAGGTCAAGTTTAATGAAAAAAGTTTTTCAAATACCCCATACTTATGTAATTATTGTAGCAGTAGTCTTATTAGCTTTTTTAGGAACTTATTTAATACCAGCAGGGGTTTATGAAAGGGTAGAAGATCCTAAAAGTAACAGAATTGTAGTAGATCCAGACTCTTTTAGATATGTAGAACAATCACCAGTTAAGATTTTCTCCTTTGAAAAGCCCCATTTATTTTCTGCCCTTTATAGGGGGATGGAAGGGGCAAGTAGTATTATTTTCTTTATTTTCATTGTAGGTGGAGCTTTTGCAATGATTCAAGGTACCGGGGCCATAGATGCAGGAATAGGAAGACTGGCTCTAAAAGTAAAGGATAAAGGAATTTTAATCATCCCTATAATGGCATTTATCTTTGCTTTAGGTGGTTCTACCATAGGTATGTCTGAAGAAATTATAGTTTTTGTTCCTATAGGTATTTCTTTAGCGAAGGCATTAGGTTACGATGCAGTGGTTGGGACTGGGATGATAGCATTAGGGGCAGCGGCAGGTTTTTCTGCAGGGTTTGCCAATCCCTTTACCGTCGGAGTAGCTCAGGCAATAGCTGAGGTGCCTTTATACTCAGGCTTTACCTTTAGATTATTGATGTTTATAGTATTGGTATCTATCACTTGTTGGTATATAATTTCCTATGCTTTAAAAATCAAAAAAGATCCAAGTTCAAGCATATTAGCTAACTTAGAAGAAAAAGATGATTATTCATTAAATTTACAAGAATTACCTGAATTTACTATTAAACATTTATTGGTTTACTCCGTATTGATTATAGGGTTTATACTGATTATTATAGGGGTTAAATCCTATGATTGGTATATTGAAGAATTGGCTTCAGTTTTCTTGATGATGGGTATTTTTAGTAGTATTTTGGGAGGAATATCTCCTAGCAAATCAGCAGCTAATTTTGTAGAAGGGGCAAAGGGTATCGCCTTTGGTGCTTTAGTCGTAGGAGTTGCCAGAGCTATTTTAGTAGTTATGGAACAAGGGCAAATAATTGATACTATCATCAACAATTTAGCTATGGGAATATCTTCATTACCCAGCGTATTTGCAGCTTTGTTAATGTATTTAGTACAGATAGTTTTAAATTTCTTTATTCCATCTGGAAGTGGTCAAGCAGCAACGACAATGCCTATAATGGCTCCTTTAGCAGACTTAGTAGGTGTTAGTAGACAAACTGCTGTTATAGCCTATCAGTTAGGAGATGGAATAACAAATTCCATTATTCCTACTTCTGCGGTGTTGATGAGTTATTTAGCTATTGCTAAAATTCCCTATGAAAAATGGTTTAAATGGGTAACTCCTTGGATTTTAATGAATATCGGAGCAGGGGCAGTGTTCTTAATAATAGCTACGTTAATTAATTTGGCTTAATAAAAAGGGCTATCGGAAAACTAGTTATTTTATAGTTTTTCGATAGCCCTTTTATATTTCAACCAAAAGAATTTTTGTTTTTTTTTCAATAACCCTAAAATTTATAGAAATTTTATCGTATATTATTAATGGGTGAAGCTTATGGATGAAATCAGTAATAAGATAATAGAAATTGCCAATTGTCCTGTTAAACTAGAAAAATTTATAGTTAATTATGAAAACTTTATTTTGAAAAGTGCTTCTAAGGTAGTAAAAAAATACATAACCCAAAATGATGATGAATGGTCTATAGCTTTAAACGGTTTTTATGAAGCTATAAAAAAATATGATCAAAATAAAGGGAGTTTTTTTAGTTTCGCAGAACTTGTAATCCAAAGGAAACTAATTGATTATTATCGGAGAGAAAAGAAAAATAATCTAGAGGTAAAATATGATCAGATAGATAATTCTTTTTATTTAGGTATAGGTGAAAATAAGGAAGTTGAAAGGGATATTTGCTGGGAAATAGAAGCTATTTCAGAGGTAATAAAAAGTTATGGATTTAGTTTTTATGATTTAGTTAAAATTTCTCCCAAAACTAAAAAAACTAAAGGGTATTGTGAAGAAATTATAAAGTATTTGCTATCAAATCCTATTTTGATAGAACATATTCATAAATCAAAACAATTACCGATAAAAGTAATTGAAAAAAATGTAAAGATACCCTTAAAAATTATAGAGAGATATCGTAAATATATAATAGCAGTAGTAGAAATATTTTCCGGAGAATATCAATATTTACGGGAATATTTTCCTAATATCAAAAAATTTTTAAAGGAGGGAGATAAGTTTTGAAAAATGTAGTTGTAGAAATTAAGGGAAAAGATGCCATATTATTACAAGAAGATGGAACCTTTATTAAAATAAGAAATAAAAATTTTAAAGTAGGTGAGATGGTGGATGTGAAAAGTAAAATGTTTAGCAAAAAGACTTTTCTTTCATTAGCTGCATCAATTATATTTATATTACTAATAGGAACCAGTGTTTTTGCTTATAATTATCCATATTATTATGTGAGTATAGATGTAAATCCTGGTATAGTTTTAACATCAAATGTTTTTAATCGGGTGATAGGGGTAGAAGCTGTAAATGCTGAAGGGGCAAAAATTATTGAAAAACTTAAAGTCCGAAATAGAACTATGGAAAAAGCAATGGAAGAAACGATAAATAAATTAACCCAGGAATATTTACAAGAAGATAATGCCGAATTGTTAATTTCTTATATTGGAAGAGATAATGATTTTATTGAAAAAAGGGTAAACAAAATTAACGATTTAATAGAAACTGTGGAAAATAATAGTAAAGGAAATGTAGTGATACAGGTGATTGGTTATGAAATGGTACAAAGGGCTAAAGAGGCGGGGATAACACCGGGGAAATATAATATAATTACTAATTTACTTAATGAAGAAGTTACAGAAGAAAATAAGAATGCATCAATTAAAACTTTAATGAGTCGATTTAAAGAGGAAGTCAGGAATAGGCAAGAAAGTAGAAAAGAAAATATAATGAGAGAAGAAAACAAAAATAGAGAAGAAAACAAAAATAGGGAAGAAAATACTGAAAGGAAAGAAAAGATAAAGGAGAATAACAGAGAAAATCCAAATAGAATTGAAAATCAAATCAGACAAGAAAACCGGGAAAACCCAAATCCATCAGAAAACCAAAATAGATCAGAAAACCAAAACAGAATGAATAATACCCCTACTCCTATAAGGAATAGAAGATAAAAGCCTTATGTCTTTTTGACATAAGGCTTTTATAATCTTCCGGAACGTAAAATAGAAACAAGGAGCCAAATACCCATAAAAGCTGCACCAACAAACCCAAGTAGCCCTAAAATAGAGATATCATAAATTTTAGGTCCAGCTTCAGAAGCTATAATGAAAGAAGAACTGATTATAATAGAAGAAACAATTAAAGCAAAGCTTATGCGATCTGCAGCCTTTGTAACTTTATTGATATTTTTATCTAAATTTATATGTTCCATTTGAACCACTGTATTACCTGCTAACAATTTATTGACAAGGATTAGAACCTTTTCAGGTAATTTAATGGTGGAATTAGTAGCTCTAATTAGGTTTTCTAAAAATTTTATTGCTTCCTCTTGTAAATTTTTCCCTTCTAACATCTGTCTTTTTACATAAGGTGTGGCAATATCCATTAAATTAAGATCAGGTGTAAGTAAAGCAACATTCCCTTCCATCAAAATAAAACTTTTAGCCATCAAAATTATATCTTTAGGAATAGTTATTTTATGATTTTTACAAAGGTTAAAAATTTGATCTATCAATTCCGGAATATCTAATTCTTCTATAGATAAAGTGGCATATTGATTATACATTTCTTCTAAATCACTGTGTAATTTTTTCCGTTCAACCTTATTTCGTTTAATCCCTATTTGGAGGATAACCCTAGCCATTTTTTTAATATCACCAAAGACAATGGAAGTAAGGAGTTCATTGAGGCGAAACTTAAGGTTAGGGGATAAACTGCCCATCAAACCGAAATCTAAATAAGCTATTTTTTCTCCACTTATTAAAATATTTCCTGGGTGTGGGTCACCGTGAAAAAATCCATCTTGAAAAACCTGTTTTAGAAAATTATTTGCTAACTTAATAGATACTTCTTTTAAATCATAGCCCTTTTCAAGTAACGTAAACTTATCTGATATTTTAATACCCTCAATATATTCCATTATCAATAGATTGTTTGTATTGTACCTAGGATAAGTTTTTGGGACTCTTAAAAAAGGGACATCTTTATTCAGTTGATAAAATTTATCGATATTTTTACCTTCTTCAATAAAATCTAGTTCCCTTTTAACTCCTTGATAAAGTTCTGCAATAATTTCTCCAGGGTTAAATATGCTTTGGGGAAAGAAGCTAATTATTTTCGTAAGTTTATTTAAAATTGCTAGATCTGTTAACATAATCTCCTCAATATGTGGTCGTTTTACTTTGACCACAACGAGTTTGTCATTTTTTAAAACAGCTTTATGAACTTGGGCTATTGAAGCTGATGCTAAAGGCTTCTCTTCAAAATCCTTAAATATTTGGTGAATAGGAGAATTTAATTCTTTTTCAACTATCTGTTTAATTACTGGGAATTCTTCTGGTTTTACATCATCTTGGAGTTTTCTTAGTTCTACTATGTAATTTTCCGGTAAAATATCTGGCCTTGTAGAAAGGATTTGACCAATTTTTACGAAAGTTGGTCCTAATTCTTCTAAAGTATCCTTCATTTTTTGAGGATTAGTAGAACCTTCTTTAAAACCATTTTTAATTAAGACGGAGGCAATCTCCCTAAACCTTTTACCTTTATTTATTTCCATTGTTTTTTCTAAATTTACTTAACCAGTTTCTCTAATGCTTCAATTCTTTCTTTAAGTTCTTCAATATCCTTTTTGGTAGCGATATTCCCTTGGGTTAAAATTTCATTTAAAGTAGTGGCATTAAAGGTAATTTCTGATTGGACTCCGTCTTTTTTAGTCAATTTTGTTTTTAATTCCCCTGTTAATGCTTTCCCTTGTTCAACAGTTAATTCACCTCTTTTAACCATATCTTCAACGGTTTCCATTGCTTTTTCATAGGCAAAGGCTGCTGTCCCAATTCCTGCTAAAATTATGTTTTTAATAGTTTTCTCCATTTCCATAAAATATACCTCCTAATTTTTAATAAAATATCCTTACAAATTAATATATCCTAGTAAAAGGAAAAAAATGAGTAAATAAAATTTATATTGACAAAGGAAGGGGATAGAATATATACTATTTCTATAGATTTTATATAGAATAATTAGGGGGATTCAATTATGGCTAATTTTAATGAAATTTTTGATGTTTGGGCAGATAACTATGATGAAACCGTTTATAATACCCAACATGAATATAGAGAAGTTTTTGAAAACTATGAAGGAATTTTAGAAGAAATTGTTCAATATATAAATGATAAAAGGAATGGTATTACATTAGAAATAGGTTTAGGCACTGGTAATCTGAGCAAAAAACTAGCGGAAAACGGCCATTATGTAGTAGGTATAGAGCCATCTAAAAAGATGAGGGAACAGGCAAATAACAAATTAACTAATGTAGTAATATTAGATGGAGATTTTCTCAATATTCCCTTATATAATAAAGTTGATAGTATTGTGGCTTCATATGCCTTTCATCACTTGACTTTAGAAGAAAAAAGAAAGGCTTTAAAATTAATGGACTCCTTATTAAAGGAAAGTGGTAAAATAGTTATAGCAGATACTATGTTTATTTCCCAAAGATATAAAGAAAAATTGATTAAAGAAGTCGAAGAACTAAAGGCTTTTAATCTTTTAAATGATTTAAAAAGGGAATATTATGAATTAGTAGAAGATATGGTAGAGCTTTTTAAAGAATTAAATTATACTATTACATTAAAGCAAATGAATAAATATGTATGGATAATATTTGCTCAAAAAAAGGAGGAATTTTATAATGGATAAAATTTGTGTAGAGAGTTTTACTTTAGACCACACTAAAGTCCAAGCACCGTATGTAAGAAAATGTGGAGTAATCAATACACCTAAAGGAGATGTGATTACAAAATTTGATTTAAGGTTTACTCAGCCTAATACAGATACCATGCCCACCGGTGTAGTCCATGGTTTAGAACACCTATTGGCAGGATTTTTGAGGGAGGAAATCAGTGATATAGTAGATGTTTCGCCAATGGGCTGTAGAACAGGATTTTATTTAATAAAAGTCGGAGAAGGAGAAGAGGAAGAAATTGCCCAAGGATTGATTAGAAGTTTAGAAAAGGTGTTAAAGGCAGATAAGATACCTGCAGATAACCCTATACAGTGTGGCAATTATCGGGACTTATCTTTGTTTGGAGCAAAGGAGTATGCTAAAGAAGTGAAAGAAAAACTAGAAGAAAAATATTTAAAGGAGAGGAAAAATGAAGTTTAATACTTTAGTTATTCACGGAGGAATTGATGGGGATAAACATACGGGAGCAGTTACTGTTCCCATCTACCAAACTTCAACATTTAAACAAAAAGCACCAGGGGAGCATACTGGCTTTGAGTATTCTAGAACAGCTAATCCCACCCGCTTAGCTTTAGAAAAACTAGTAGCAGATTTAGAGAATGGATATCAAGGTTTTGCCTTTAGTTCTGGGATGGCTGCCATATCTTCTGTCATAATGTTGTTTAAAAGTGGTGATCATTTAATTTTTAGCGATGATTTGTATGGTGGTACTAGGAGAGTTGTTGATAAGGTATTTAATAATTTAGGAATTACTTATAGTTTCGTTGATACTAGTTCCTTAGATAAAATTGAAAAGGCTATTACTTCTCAAACCAAAGCTATCTATATTGAAACACCTACAAATCCTTTAATGAAAGTAACTGATATTAAAGCTGTATCTACCCTTGCTCAAAAGTACAACCTTATTACAATCGTTGATAATACCTTTATGACCCCATATTTACAAAAACCGTTAGATTTAGGTGCAGATATTGTACTTCATAGTGCCACTAAGTATCTAGGAGGGCATAGTGATCTAGTAGCAGGGGTTGTTGTAGTTAATTCTCAATCTTTAGGTGAAAGGCTACATTTTGTGCAAAATTCTGTAGGGGCGATATTAGGTCCCCAAGACAGTTGGCTATTGATTAAAGGAATAAAGACACTAGCCCTTAGAATGGAAAGGCATTGTGAAAATGCAGTAAAAGTTGTAGAACATTTAAAAAGGCAAAGTTGGGTAACTAAAATCTATTACCCAGGTATTGGAGGTATGTTATCCTTTGAAGTAATAAATAGTGAAGTAAGGAATAAACTGTTAAGTAATTTAAAAACCTTTACACTGGCGGAAAGTTTAGGTGGAGTGGAAAGTTTAATTTCAGTCCCTGCTTTAATGACACACCTTTCTGTTCCCAAGGAAATACTGGATAGTTTGGGAATAACTGAAAACTTAATTAGGGTCTCTGTAGGTATTGAAGATATTGAAGATATTATTTTAGATTTACAGTTGTAGGTGATATTGTGCAAGTTTATGAAAATGTCCAGCAAATGGTAGGAAACACCCCTATGCTAAAGATAAACTCCTTTGATTTTCCTGAGAAGGTAAAGATATTCGCTAAATTAGAATACTACAATCCCGGTGGTTCAGTTAAAGATCGAATAGGTTTTTATATTATTAAAAAAGCTGAGGAAATGGGATTAATTAAAAAAGGAACAACAATTATCGAAGCAACTGCAGGAAATACAGGGATTGGTGTGGCATTGGCTGCTATAAATAAGGGATATAGGGTGATTTTTGTTGTACCGGAAAAATTTTCTAAAGAAAAACAGCTAATTATGAAGGCTTTAGGGGCTGAAATTATTAATACTCCAGAAGCGGAAGGATTAAAAGGGGCATTTAGGAAAGTTGAAGAGTTAAAAAATAGTATTAAAGACGTGTATATTATTGATCAATTTAATAATCAGTTAAATCCTGAAGCCCATTATCAAACTACTGCTAAAGAAATATATCAACAAATGGCAGGAGATTTTCAGTACTTAGTGGCAGGGGCCGGTTCTGGAGGTACTATTACTGGTATTATGGAATATTTAAAGGACATAAAAGCCCAGGTAAAGGGCATATTAGTTGACCCGATTGGTTCTACAATTGGTGGAGGGCAGTGTTCTAGTTATAAAATCGAAGGTATAGGCAATGATTTTATTCCTTCAACTTTAAAGTTAGATTATATTGATGAAATAATTAAAGTTTCAGATGAAGAGGCATTTTACTATGTTGAGGAATTAGCTAAAAGGGAAGGTATTCTGGTAGGCTCTTCATCGGGAGCAGCTATGGCTGGTGCTATAAAATTGGCAAAAAAAATAGCTGAAGGAAAAATTGTAGTGATTTTCCCAGATAGGGCGGATCGCTATCTCAGTAAAGGGATTTATTCTAGTTTGTAAAAAAAAAAGACTTATTATCTTTTTACAGGATAATGAGTCTTTTTTTGTTTTTAGAGTGATAATAATTTTTATTTAATTTATTTAATTAAAATTTTACAAAAAAGTATTACAGAATTTAAACATGTATGATATAATTATTAAAACTTTAGTCTTTTAAATAGTAAAAGGAGGGGAGAGGTAATGATGAAAAAAGAATGTATTGCTTTAATTTTAGCTGGGGGTCAAGGAACAAGGTTAGGGATTTTAACTACCAAGTTGGCTAAACCTGCGGTACCCTTCGGAGGGAAATATAGGATTATAGATTTTACTTTAAGTAATTGTTCTAACTCTGGTATCGATACTGTAGGAGTATTAACCCAGTATGAACCACTGATTTTAAATTCCTATATTGGTATAGGTGCCCCATGGGGATTAGATAAAAATAACGGTGGAGTAACTGTTTTATCTCCATATGTTGCAAAGGATGGGGGGCATTGGTTTGAGGGTACAGCCGATGCAGTTTTTCAAAATATAGAGTATATTGATTTATATAATCCTGATTATGTTTTAATTTTATCTGGGGACCACATATATAAAATGGATTATTCATATTTGATAGATTATCATAAAGAAAAAGGAGCAGACTTGTCTATAGCTGCCATGACAGTTGAGTGGGAAGAAGCTAAAAGGTTTGGAATAATTATTAGTGACCAATATGGAAAAATTACCGGTTTTCAAGAAAAACCAGCAGTTCCTAAGAATAACTTAGCATCTATGGGGGTATATATTTTTAGTTGGAAAATGTTAAAAAAATATTTAATTGAGGATCATTTAAATCCTTCTTCATCCCATGATTTTGGGAAAGATATTATTCCTAAGATGTTGGAAGATGGTAGAAGTCTTTGGGCATATCCCTTTTATGGATATTGGAAAGATGTTGGAACAATCGAGAGTTTTTGGGAAGCCAATATGGATTTATTAGAGGAAAATGGGAAGCTGAATCTCTATGATGGTAATTGGAGAATTTATTCAGTAAATCCAGTTAAACCACCCCACTATATAGGCAAAACTGGAACAGTAGTCAACTCTATGATAACAGAAGGGTGTTATATTGAAGGGACGGTAATTAAGAGTATTATCTTTCCAGGTACGGTAATTAAAAAAGGGGCAGTTGTTAAAGAATCGATAGTTATGCCCGGTGTAGTATTAGAAGAAAACACTATAGTTGAGAAAGCCATAATAGGGGAAAATGCCAATATTGGTAGTTGTTGTCAAATAGGGGATAGTAAAGGTAAAATCACAGTAGTTGGAGAGGGAGTAAAAATTAATAAAGAGAGTATTATAGCCAGTGGTTGTATCTGCGAAAAAGAAGAAGTAAAGGGAGGTGTTTAAGGTGAAGGATGTTATAGGTCTAATTAATGATACAATGAATGCCGATGAGCTAAAGGACTTAACTAAACATCGCTCCTTTGGTTCTATACCCTTTGGTGGAAGGTATCGTTTAATAGATTTTACCTTATCTAATATGGCTAATTCAGGAATAAATAATATTGGGATTTTTACCCAAATTAAAAGTCGTTCTCTATTAGATCATCTAGGAACAGGGAAGAACTGGAATTTAAATCACTTATATATTCTTCCCCCTATTATAAATACCGGAGAAAGTTTAGAGAAATTTGGCGATGTAGATTATTTTAGTAAACACAAAGACTATATCGAGAAAAGTAAAGAAAAGTATATATTACTTGCTAATTCTAATTGTATATATAACTTGGATTTAAATTTAGTTAAGAAGTTCTTTTTTGATAGTTTAGCAGATATAGTGATGGTATATAAAAGGGGAGATGGGACAAAAGGTGAAAAAATAATTAATTTAGATGTAGACTTATCGTCTAAGAGGATAGTTGACATAGCTGTCCAGTCAAATAATTCAACTGGTGACTTATATTGCCATGTCATATTTATGAGAAAAGAAATGTTTTTAGGGTTAGTTGATTATTGTGTCAGCAGAGGTTTAAAAGACTTTATCAAAGATGGTATTATACCAAGGCTGAGGACTTTTAGGGTTATGGCCTATGAATATAAAGGTTTTTATGGTCAAGTAAATAATTTGTTAAACTACTACCGGTTAAATAAAGCTTTATTAGAACGGGAAGTTTGGGATGAATTGTTTATCAAAAATAATCCTATCCTTACTAAAGTTCAACACGAACCACCGGCAAAATATTTAGAAGGTAGTAGTGTTGATAATTCATTAGTAGCTAATGGTTGTATTATAGAAGGAAAAGTTATCAATAGTATCTTATTTAGAGGAGTAAAGGTAAAAAAAGGCAGTGTCATAAAAGATAGCATTGTAATGCAAAAAGGGGTAATTGGTGAAAAGGCAGTGATAGAAAATACAATCTTAGACAAAGAAGTCCAAATTAATAATGATGTTAAAATTATCTCACCATTAAATTACCCTATCGTTATAGAACGAAAAACTAAAATCTAAAGAAAGTAATTTTAAATTATGGGGGGTTATCTATGAAAGTTTTATTTGTAGCTAGTGAATGTACACCTTTTATCAAAACGGGGGGATTAGCAGATGTTATAGGCTCTTTACCTAAATATTTACAAGGATTAGGAAATGTCGATGTAAGGGTAATTATGCCTAAATACAGTGATATCAATTTTAGTTTAACTGGTTATCCCCAGTGGCAAAAAAGTATTGAAATTAGTATGGAATGGAGAAAACAATTTTGTGGAATAGAAACCTTAGAATATAACAACATAACCTTTTACTTTATAGATAATCAATACTATTTTAATCGCCCAGGTCTTTATGGCTATTATGATGATGGCGAAAGGTTTGCCTATTTTTCAAAAGCTGTTGTGGATCTTTTACCCCATCTCCAATTTAAACCTGATATAATCCATTGCCATGATTGGCATAGTGCTATGGTTCCTGTTTTAATTGATAAAAGAAGGAATGACGATTTCTATAAAGATATAAAAACTATATATACAATCCACAACCTTAAATTTCAAGGGATTTTTCCTAAAGAAGTTCTATATTTAATGGAATTAGATGATAGTTATTTTACTTTTGATAAACTGGAATATTACAATAACATCAATTTCATGAAGGGGGGAATTATTTACTCACATTGTGTTACAACGGTAAGTCCCACATATGTAGAGGAAATTAAAAATCCTTTTTATGGAGAAGGTTTAGAAGAAGTACTAAAATACCATCAGTATAAATTAAAGGGGATATTAAACGGTTTAGATTATGAAGAATATAATCCTTCAACAGATAGTAACTTGTATGTAAAGTATTCACTAAAATCCCTTCAAGGAAAAACTAGAAATAAAAAGATGTTACAAAAAGAATTGGGGCTTGTGGAAGATAAAAATATTCCCTTGATTGCCGTTATCAGCCGTTTAACAGAACAGAAAGGTTTTTATTTAATTAAAGAAGTATTAGATGAAATACTACAAATGCATATTCAAATGGTTGTCTTAGGGGTTGGGGATAAAGAATTTGAAGAGATGTTCAAAGGGGCAGAAAATAGATATCCCAATAAACTTAGGGTATTGTTAAAGTTTGATGAAGGTTTAGCTAGAAAAATTTATGGGGCTTCAGACCTGTTTTTAATGCCATCTTTATTTGAACCTTGCGGGTTAAGCCAGTTAATTGCTTTACGATACGGCAGTCTTCCATTAGTTAGGGAAACAGGGGGATTAAAAGATACTGTAATTCCCTATAACCAATTTACTGGGGAAGGTAATGGTTTTTCCTTTACCAACTACAATGCCCATGACATGTTATATACTTTAAAATGGGCTGTAGATATATATTATAATGATAAAGTTCAATGGCGTTCATTAGTAAAAAGGGCCATGGAAAGTGATTATAGTTGGGAAAAATCAGCACAGGAGTACTTGAAGTTATATGGAGAGATTAAAGGCTAAGTAAAATGAAAATATTTATAAATGTAAGTAATGTTACAAGATTTATTGTAAGAAAGACAATAAATCTTGTTTTTTTGTAATATTTACCCCTTCAGGAGCATAAATATTATTCTATCTAAACAGTAGGAGGGGAGAAAATGAAGAAAAAAGAATGTATAGCTTTAGTTTTAGCAGGAGGTCAAGGAACCAGGTTGGGTATTCTAACGACAAAATTGGCAAAACCTGCAGTACCCTTTGGTGGGAAATATAGAATTATCGATTTTACTTTAAGTAACTGCTCTAATTCCGGTATAGATACAGTAGGTGTGTTAACCCAATATGAACCATTAATTTTAAACTCCTACATTGGAATTGGCAGCCATTGGGGATTAGACAGTAATGAAGGGGGTGTTACTGTCCTATCACCTTATGTACGGAAAGATGGTGGACAGTGGTATCAAGGGACTGCTGATGCGGTATTTCAAAACTTGGAATTTATTGATTTGTATCAACCGGAATATGTTTTAATTTTATCCGGTGACCATATTTACAAAATGGATTATTCCTATATGTTGGATTACCATAAAGAAAAAGGTGCCCATTTAACCATAGCTGCCATGACAGTTAGCTGGGATGAAGCAAAACGTTTCGGAATTATCGTGACAAATGAAAGGGGAGAAATAGTAGGTTTTCAAGAAAAACCAGAAAAGCCTAAAAACAATTTGGCCTCTATGGGTGTTTATATTTTTACTTGGAAAGTCTTGAGAAGATACTTAATTGAGGATGCTATTAATCCATCATCTTCCCATGACTTTGGTAAAGATATTATTCCTAAGATGTTAAATAATAGAGAAAACCTATGGGCTTATCCTTTTTTAGGTTATTGGAAAGATGTAGGAACCATTGAAAGTTTTTGGGAAGCAAATATGGACTTATTAGATGAAAATTCTAGATTGAACTTGTATGACAGTAATTGGAAAATCTATTCGGTAAATCCAGTAAAACCTCCCCACTATATAGGAACAGATGGAATATTGGATAATTCTTTAATTACAGAAGGTTGTTATGTAAATGGGAAAATAACTAAGAGTATTATTTTTCCTGGGGTGGTAATAAAAAAAGGGGCCCAGATTACCCAATCAATTATTATGCCAGGGGCTGTTATTGAGAGGAATGCTGTCATCGAAAAAGCTATCATTGGACAGGATACTTATATTTGTGAAAACTGCCAAATTGGAGATGTCAATGGGAAAATTACCGTTGTAGCTGAAGAAGTGATAGTTCCAGCAAACACCTTAATAGCCAGTGGCAGTGTTGTAGAAAAAGATGGAATAAAAGGGGAGGGAGAATAAAATGAGAGATGTTATAGGTTTGATAAATGATACTACAGGTAGTGAAGATTTAAAGGAACTCCTTAAACATCGTTCTGTGGCAGCTATCCCTTTTGGGGGAAGGTATCGTTTAATTGATTTTCCTCTATCTAATATGGTAAATTCAGGGATAAAAAATGTGGGAATTTTTACCCACTTAAAAAGCCGTTCTTTACTAGAACATTTAGGCACAGGGAAAGATTGGAATTTAGGGACAAAGAAAGATGGCTTATTTATTTTACCCCCTGCCTTTGAACAGGGAGAAATCTTTGAAAAATTCGGTGATGTAGATTATTTTAATAAACATAGGGATTATATAGAAATAAGTGATCAAAAGTATGTTATAGTTTCCAACTCTAATTGTATATATAACTTAGATTTTAATTTAGTGAAAAAATTTTATTTCGATAGTTATGCAGATATAGTATTAGTGTACAAAAAGGGGAATGATTTTCAAGGTAAAAATGGAACAATACTAGAAATAGATAATTCTTCTCAAAGGGTAATAGATATAGCTGTCAATCCTTATAAAGGTGGAGAAAATATCTATTGTAATATCTTTTTTATGAGGAAAGAACTATTCTTAGCCCTTATAGACTATTGTATCAGCAGAGGTTTAAGGTACTTAATAAAAGATGGTATAATCCCGAGTTTATCAACTTTAAGGGTTATGGCCTATAAATATGACGGCTTTTATGGAGAAGTCGATTGTCCATTAAGTTATTATAAATTAAACAAGGCTCTACTTCAGAAGGAAACATGGCAAAATTTATTTATCACAGGAAATTCAATACTTACCCGGGTACAAAATGAACCACCGGCTAAGTATTTGAAAGGTTGTAGTGTATATAACTCGCTAATTGCTAATGGATGTATTATTGAAGGAAAGGTAATCAACAGCATTCTATTTCGTGGTGTTAAAGTTAAGAAGGGGAGTGTAATAAAGGATAGTATTATTATGCAAAAAGGGATAATAGGGGAAAACTCAATTATAGAAAATTCCATTATTGACAAAGATGTAGTTATTAGTCCAGATACCAAAATAATTGCTCCTTTAAATTATCCGATAATTATCGAACGGAGAACTGAAATTTAATAAAGCAGGGTTTTTACCCTGCTTTATTAAAGCTAAAGTCATAGATTATGGAGTTTACTGTTATGTTATTGGCCTCTAACAAGTTAAAGGTGTAGGGGTTAATTTTTTTTCCATTTTCACTATGGATTTCCACAATTGGCCTTGTGTAGAAGTTGTGATTTGTATTTTGTACAATACCTTCTCTACCATCGGAAAGCTTAACAAAACTTCCAATGGGATAAGGATTAACAGTCTTACTAAAGGCTTGTACAACTTGGAAATCAAAAAATGTACCTCCACCACCGAAAATGTACTCCCTAGCTTCAAATATTGGTATTTCTTCCCGGTATGGGCGATTAGCTGTCAATGCTTCAAAGACATCACATACAGCAACTATTCTACCAAAAGGGTGAATTTCTTCTCCCTTTTTTCCTTGAGGATAACCAGTACCATCCCATTTTTCATGGTGATCTAAGCTCACTATTCGAATTATAGCTGAAAGCTCTGTATATTCCCTTAAAAATTGAAAGCCTTTTTGGGGATGGGTTTTCATAAGCTCAAATTCTTGATTTGTCAGGCGATGGGGTTTAAGTAGAATTTCTTTGGGAATGAATAACTTTCCTACGTCATGAAAAAGGGCACCAATGGCCAAATCGTGGAGTTGTTTTTTAGTATATCCTAAAGTTCTGCCTATAGATATAGCTAAAAACATAACATTAAGGCTGTGTTTATAGGTATAATCATCATATTTTGATACATTAATTAAATTAAGGAATATTTCTTTAGAATTTAAAATTTCATCAACGATTTCATTTATTATTTGACTTAATTCATGGAGGGGTTTTTGTAAGTTCCCTTTTCGATCTATGAGCATATTAGTAATTCTTTTACTGAGGATCATTGTCTTTTGAATAAATTCCGGTTTAACTATTTCCTCAATTTCCGCTTTTGTATATTCACTGGCTATATAAATGGAGTTATAGCCTAGCTTTTTAATTTTTCGGATCATAGAGTTAGTTAAACTGGTATTTTTAGCAACCAATAATTGACCGCTATCACTGTATAAAGGTTTTCCTAATATGTAGCCTTCTTTTACGTGGTTAATTGGTATTAGTCGCATAAGTTCCCCCAAGATGTTAGATTAAGTTTAAAAAAGTACATTTTTATTATAACTGTTAAAAAAGATAAATTAAAGAGGATTTTGTCCTTTTTTGTGGTAATTTAGTAGTATATGGAATTTAATAAGGAAAGGAAATAGATATTATGAGACCATATTTTTATTTAGCATTAACGGTGTTTTTGTCTATTTATTATTCTCTAGTCTATTACATAGGTACACGGTTTTATAGAATTTTAAATCATTGGGTCCCTAAGGTTAATCCCCTTATCTATTGGATAACATTATTTTCAGTAGGATCTATATATATTATTACGAGAATATTTAATAATTACATACCATTTAAAATGGCAAAAGTCCTTGTTAGAATAGGCGCTTATTGGCTAGGTTTGATGTTTTATTTAGTAATAATTTTTTTCTTTATTGATTTTATCATTTTCCTTTTGAAAATTGGGGGAATAGTAGATAAGTCTGTTGTTGATACTTACTGGTATTTGAAACTTACAGGTTTATCCACCCTTATCCTTATAGGGGTAGTCCTGATTTACGGTACAATAATGGCTAGGTATCCCCGGATTGTGGAATATGATATAACACTACCAAAAGGGGAAGGGCATTTAACAGAACTAACAGCTGTACTAATCTCAGATATCCATCTAGGTAAAATCATCGATAATCAAAGATTGAATAAAATGGTTAAATATATAAAGGAAATAGATCCAGATATCATATTTATAGCTGGGGATATAGTAGATGAAGATGTAGGTCCTTTTACAAAAGAAAAAATGTATGATACCTTCGGTGATTTAAAACCACCTTATGGAATCTTTGCCTGTTTAGGTAATCATGATTACATCGGCGGACAGGTAGATAAAGTAAAAGTTTATCTACAAAAGTCGGGTATTGAGGTTTTAGTTGATCAATACGTCAAAGTAGAGAGTAGCTTTTATATCGCCGGGAGGATGGATCCTACCGGTGCAAGAATAACCGGTACCCCTAGAAAAGGGTTGAACCAATGGCTAGTAGGTTTAGATAAAGATCTTCCCATTATATTATTGGACCATCAACCTAATGCTTTAGAAGAAGCTGCAGAGTTTGGTGTTCATCTCCTTTTAGCAGGACACACCCACAGAGGTCAAATGTTCCCAAACCGTTATATAACTAGGTTGATTTACGAAAATGATTATGGATACTCCCAAAAAGGAAAAATGCAGGTTATTGTTTCCTCCGGTTATGGAACCTGGGGTCCCCCAATTAGAATTGGAACAAGGGGAGAAATAGTAAAAATAAATATAAAATTTAACTGAGGAGGTAAAGGAAATGTTAAAAACATTAGTAATCTTCTACTCTTTTGAAGGAAATACTAAATTCATAGCCCAGACAATTGCTGAAAAACTAGGGGCAGACATTTTAGAACTAAAACCAGAAGAAGAAATTAAGACAAAGGGATTTATGAAATACGTCTGGGGAGGAAGTCAAGTGGTGATGGGGAAAATGCCTAAACTCAAACCTTTTGATAAGGATCCCCAGGATTATGATCTGTTAATTATCGGAACACCGGTTTGGGCATGGACCTATACGCCGCCCCTCAATACTTTTTTTAATACTACAAAGATTGTTGGAAAAAAAATAGCCCTTTTTTCTTGCCATGGAGGACAAAATGCTAAAACCTTTGAAAAAATGGAAAAAGCTTTACAAGGTAATGAGATTATTGCAAGGCAGGATTTCTTTGAGCCTTTAAGGGATAAAGAAGGGAATAGGAAAAAGGTATTGAGTTGGATAGATGCAATCATTAACCAAAACTTACCATAAAAATTTATTTATTAAAAAATTTTAACACTACTTGATTTTTTGTAAAATATATGTTAAATTATTTACATAAACAAATTTCGACATTTTTTTACACTTAATTTCAACAAATTGTGTAATTGTTAAAAAAAGATAACAAGAACAAAAAGATAATAAGAATCAGAAGGGTTGGGGGTGAGGTTATTGTCAGAGATTTCTCCTATTTTAAAAGCAGTATTGCCGATAGTTAAAGGCTTAGGGCAAACTTTAACAAAACATCATGAAATAGTTTTACATGATATATCAAAAGCAGAAAATTCAATAATTGCCATTGAAAATGGACATGTTACTGGTAGGGAAGTAGGTTCCCCTGCAACTGACTACCTTATGGAATTAGTTAATTCTAAAAATAATACGGAAGATATGCATGTTAACTATGTCACGAAAACTAAAGATGGTAGAACGTTAAAATCTTCTACCATGTTAATTAGAGATGAAAATGGGAAAATTATTGGGGCTTTATGTATCAATTTTGATATGACTTATGCTGATATTGCTAAAAAGTTTCTAGAAGAAATTACTTTGATAGAAAAGGAAGAATCCAAAGAAAAATTTCCTGAAAGTACTACAGAGTTTTTACAGACCATGATACAAAACGCTCTATCTTTAGTAGATAAACCAGTTTCTTTACTTACTAAAGAAGACAAGCTTCAAATAGTAGAGTATTTAAATAATAATAAAATCTTTACTATTAAAGGTAGTGTAGATTTATTAGCAAAAGAGCTTAATGTGTCAAGATATACTATTTATAATTATCTTGATGAAATTTCAATTAACCAGAATTAACTTTTTTTAAAATATATAAAAAACTATGGAGGGATTTTAATGCCAGTAAAAAGACCTAAAGCTGAACCTTTTAAAATTAAAATGGTTGAGCCAATCAAAATGATTTCAAGGGAGGAAAGGGAAGAAGCTCTAAAAAGAGCAGGTTACAATTTGTTTAACTTAGATAGCAAAGATGTTTATATTGACCTATTGACAGATAGTGGTACTGGAGCTATGAGTGATTACCAATGGGCAGGTTTAATGCTTGGTGATGAAGCATATTCAGGTAGTAAAAACTACCATAACCTTGCCAATGCAGTAAAAGATATTTTTGGCTATAAATACACTATTCCTACTCACCAAGGTAGAGGTGCAGAACAAGTTCTATTCCCAATCTTAATTAAACCAGGTCAATTCTGTATCTCCAATATGCACTTTGATACAACTAAAGCCCATGTAGAGTTAGCAGAGGGAAGAGCTATCAATACTGTAATTGATGCTGCCTATGATACTACCACTTACCATCCATTTAAAGGTAACTTCGATTTAGAAAAAACTGAAGCAGTTATTAAAGAAAAAGGTCCAGAAAACATCGCAATGATTATTATAACTGTTACTTGTAACAGTGCTGGTGGTCAACCAGTATCTATGGAAAATATTAAAAAGACTTATGAACTTGCTAAAAAATATAATTTACCAGTAGTAATCGATGCTGCCCGTTTTGCTGAAAATGCTTACTTTATTAAGCAAAGGGAAGAAGGTTATCAAGATAAATCTATCAGGGAAATTGTTAAAGAAATGTTTAGCTATGGCGATGTATTCACAATGAGTGCCAAAAAAGATGCCATTGTAAACATTGGTGGTTTATTATGTGTAAAAGAAGATGAAGAGTTATTTAACAAATGTAGATCAAGGGTTGTACCTTTAGAAGGTTTCCCAACCTATGGTGGTTTAGCAGGTAGGGATATGGAAGCTTTAGCAAGGGGATTATATGAAGGTACTGAATTTGAATACCTTGAATACAGAATTGGTCAAGTAGAATATCTTGGAGAAAGATTAAGGGAAGCTGGAATACCAATTCAATACCCAGTAGGTGGTCATGCTGTATTCGTTGATGCTAAAAAAATGTTACCACATATACCATATTATCAGTTCCCAGCACAAGCATTAGCTAATGCCCTTTATCTAGAAGCTGGAGTTAGAAGTGTTGAAATAGGCTCTTTCTTATTAGGTAGAGACCCAGATACCGGTGAAAACTTAGAGTCACCCCTTGAATTACTTCGTTTAACTATACCAAGAAGAGTATATACCAATGATCATATGGATGTAATAGCTGATGGTTTAATTGCTATTAAGGATAAAGCTAGTGAATTAAAAGGTTTAGAATTTACCTACGAACCTAAGATATTGAGACACTTTACTGCTAGACTAAAACCAGTTGAATAAAAATTATAAGGTTTAAAATTAATTAAAGAAAGATTAAAGGGGTATTAATCCTAGGTAAATACCCCTTTAATTATATAAAATTGTGTCAACCATCATGTTTATACGCAGCAACATACCTCAATATTTTATATTAGGAGGTAAAATAATGCAGAATCAACGTGAAAAATGGGCTAGTAAATATGGTTTCGTTTTGGCTTGTGTTGGTGCAGCAATGGGTTTAGGAAATATATGGATGTTCCCCTACAGATTAGGTCAATACGGTGGAGCAGCGTATTTGCTAGTATTCTTAGTATTTATTTTTACTCTAAGTGTAATAGGATTAATGGGCGAGTTTGCTTTTGGTAGAGCTAAACAAAGTGGAGCAATTGGGGCATTTAGTAGTGTTATGGCTGAGAAGTTCAATAATAGTCCTCAAGCCAAAACCTTTGGTAAAATTTTAGGTATAATTCCAGTAGTAGGTGTAACAGGTGTTTTTACCTTCTATTTAATAGTAGTAGGTTGGATAATTAAATATCTCGTTTTAGCTTTGACAAATTCTTTTGGTAGCATTAATATTCCAGAATATTTTGGTGGTTTTGTTGGAACACCTCAAACAATTATATGGAATGCTATTGCACTAATTTTAACAATGATTATTATTAGATTAGGAGTAGCTAAAGGTATAGAAAAAGCAAATAAAATAATGATGCCAGCATTATTTGGTTTGCTAATTCTCCTTGCAGTTAAAACCTTAACACTTAATGGTGCTAGTGAAGGTCTTAAATTTATGTTTGTTCCTGACTGGTCATATCTAGCTAAACCAGTAACTTATGTAATGGCCCTTGGACAAGCCTTCTTTACAGTTTGTCTAGGAGGAGCAGCAATGATAGTTTATGGAAGTTATTTAGATTATGATACAGATATTATTTCTTCAGCTAGAAAAACTGCCTTTTTTGATGTAATTGCTTCTTTAGTTGCAGCACTGATAGTAATACCAGCAGCTTTTGCCTATAATTTAGATGCAGCTGGCGGTCCCCCACTACTATTTATCACTGTGCCAAATGTGTTTAGTATTATGCCTGGTGGATATATATTTGGAATACTATTCTTTATAACAGTGTTGTTTGCCGCCTTATCATCTGCAGTTAATTTAATGGAAGTCCCTGTAGAAGCATTAATGCATCTATTTAAATTAAATAGAAATACTAGTAGTCTAATTATAGCCTTAGTTGGTTTTGTTGTTGCAATACCTCTAAATCTAAATATGATGTGGTTTGGTATGTTTGCTGATTTCTTCACAGTTTATTTAGTTCCACTAGGAGCAGTTATTGCAGCAATTATGTTTTTCTGGATTTTTGGTGCCAATAAAGCTAGGGAAGAAATTAACAAAGGTGCAGTTAAACCAGTAGGAGAATGGTTTGAAACTGTAGCTAAATATGGCTTTACTATAATAGCAATTATAGTATTGATTTTAGGTATAAGACTTGGTGGTATAGGCTAAAAATATTTAAACCAATAGGTGGCTGAAAGCCACCTATTAAATTAATAAATTAAGTAGAAAGGGAGATTTTAAATGAAAGAAGTAATAAAAACAGATAAAGCTCCGGCAGCTATTGGTCCTTATTCTCAGGGAATTAGAATTAAAAATTTTATCTTTACAAGTGGACAATTACCTTTAACTGTAGATGGAATCATCAATGAAGATGTCCAAGAACAAACAAGACAATCATTAGAAAATGTTAAAGCTGTACTTGAAGCACAAGGGGCTTCAATGCAAGATGTAATCAAATGTACTGTTTTTATTAAAGATATGAATGACTTTCCTAAAATTAATGAAATATATAGTCAGTATTTTACTGAGCCTTATCCTGCAAGGAGTTGCGTAGAGGTAGCAAGGCTACCAAAAGATGTTAAAGTAGAAATCGAGGCTATAGCAGTAATAAGGGAAAGTTAAAGTTAAGCTAGTAATCCTTTTCTCCTAAGAGTTATTCTTTTCCATTTTAAATAAAGTGTAAAAGTATCATAAATTCAAAGCCAAATCCATTAATTTATGATATAATTAATTGTAGTTGTTTTGATGTTTTAAGTGGAGAAGATAACTCTTTGCGGAGGTGTAGCTTTGGATGAATATAGCTTTCTTTTTGACACCTAAAAATGAAGTTGTTTATGAATACGAAAATGCTACGATGAGACAAGTAATGGAAAAAATGGATTATCATCGATATACAGCAATACCAATTATTAATAGTGAAGGTAAATATGTGGCAACGATAACTGAAGGGGACCTTCTTTGGAAAATGAAAAATACACCAGATATTTCCTTTAAAGATACTAGTAAAATTTCCATCAAAGATGTTCCTAAAAGAACCCTCAATAGACCTGTTTCTATAAATTCAGATATTGAAGATCTTATAGAATTAGCAGTAAATCAAAATTTTGTTCCAGTAATCGATGATAAAGGGATTTTTATAGGAATAATTAAACGTAGTGACATATTAGGGTATTGCTATAATAAGTATTTAGCAGTACAAAAGCTTGCCAGCGGCCATTGTTAATCAATGGTCGCTATTTTTTAAATAGTGCAAAAAATTAATATATTACTATAGTTCTATACAAATTTAATTCGTTATATGATAAAATTATAGTGCGAGGGAATATAATTCAAGGAGGAGAAAAAAATGTCACTTAAATGGAAAATTGTAGCAATCATAGTTGTACTAATTATATTACCTATAGTTTTTCTGGGGATAACTAATTACCGGCAAACAACTGAACTGTTTTTAAATGATTTTAAACTAACAGCTAGCCAAATTATGGAAGAATCGAAAGAAGGTGTAGACATTTATTTACAAAGCTTAGAGAGGGCTTTGTTGAGCATGACAAAATTAGAAGGAGTACAAAGGGGGACGGAGTCTTTACAGAGAATCGATGAACTTTATACTACTTTACAGGCCTTTCAAAATACATACCCTAATGTAAGCCATGTTTATTTAGGGACTCCTGAAAAAGAATTTTATATTTATCCCCAAGTGAATTTGCCAGAAGGTTATGATCCTACAACGAGACCTTGGTATACCGGAGCAGTTACCAATAGAGGTTTATATTGGACTGAACCTTATTTATCTGCCGATGGCTCAGGTTTTGTAGTTTCCCTTGCAACCCCACTATATAATACATATAATAATAACGAATTTGTTGGGGTTTTAACATTTGACATAAATTTACGGGATTTACAGCAAATGATTTCTGAAATTTCCATAGGAGAAACAGGCACTGCAGTTTTGTTAAGTGGTACAGGGGTTGTTATGTCCCATCCAGTTCCAGAACTTATAGGAGAGGTTTTACCAATTCCAGATCTATTAGAAGAGGTTATGAGCAATATAGAAGGTGGAATGGATTTCCAGTTTAATGGTGAAGAGAGATTTGCTGTTTATAACACTATTGAGAGAACGGGCTGGAAGTTAATCGGTTCACCTTTATATGAAGAAATATACAGTAATGTCAGCTTCATTTTACGTAATATCTTAATAAATGGATTTATAGCTCTAATAATTGCAAGTTTAATTGGATTTGCTTTAACCTTTGCTATAACTAAATCTATAAGTAACTTAGTTAATGATGTAGAAATAATTAGTACCGGTGATTTTACAGTAAAAACCCAAGCAAAATCCAAAGATGAAATCGGAGTATTAGGAAAAGCTATAAATTCTATGACTGAGCAATTAAGTAGTTTGCTAAAAGATATCCAAAGAGTTTCCTCGGAATTAGCTTTAGCTTCAGAAACACTAGCTGCCAATACCGAAGAAACTACTGCCTCTACCAATGAAGTAGCAAGGGCTGCCGATGAAATTGCTAAAGGAGCTCAAGAACAGGCTAAAGATGTAGAAAATGGTTCTGAAATGGTGAAAAAATTAGAAGAAAAATTAGTCGAGTTAAATCAAAGTTCAGGAGAAATCTTAAATTTAACTCATGATGTTGAGAAGGCTAATGAATCAGGTAGTAATGCCGTGGCAAAACTTGTTAAAGCAAACTTAGAAAATAATCAAGCGACGGAAAGTATAGCAAAAACTATTTCAGACTTAAATGAAAAGACTAAATCTATTGGTGGTATACTAGAAACTATCAGCAATATCTCGAACCAAACTAACCTATTGGCATTAAATGCAGCAATAGAAGCAGCTAGGGCGGGAGAAGCTGGTCGAGGATTTGCCGTTGTGGCAGATGAAATAAGGAAGTTAGCAGAACAAGCTAACAATTCTACAGAAGAAATAGCAAAAATTATAACAGAGATCCAAAATGAAAGTCTTAGATCTGTAGAGATTATGGAAAAAACTAAAGAACAATCTAAAGTCCAAACAATGGCCGTTGAAGATGTAGATACTGCGTTTTCAAATATCAATGGTTCTGTTCAAAATATAATTGGAAAGATCCATTCAATAACGAGATATGTTGAACAGATGGCTCAAGATGGTAAGGAAATTGTCGATGTAATGCAAAGGGTAGCAGCAGTTTCTGAAGAAACGGCAGCTTCATCTGAAGAAGTAACAGCTTCTATGCAGCAAACAGCAATGGTAGCAGAGGAAGTTGCTAAAGCAGCAGAGCAACTTAATACTCTGTCAGAAAAACTTAATAATGAGCTAAACAAGTTCAAAATAAGTTAAAATTATGCCTCCTTGAAAAAGGGGGCTTTTTATTTGAATAATTGCCCACTGGGTAGGGAATAATACCTTAAAAACCTTTCAAGGTGGTAATTATTGTGAAAGAAATTAAGGTAGGAATAATATTGTTATTTTTTATATTAGGAATGTCCTTAGTGATAGGTGATACAAAACCCTCCCTTAAAGCATCAAGGGAATTAAAAGAAGAAGTTATAGGGCAAATTACCTTAAAGACTTACCAATTAACTAGGGAAACCGTTAGAACTTCTAGGGAGTATCTTTATCAACAAATAACAGGTGAAAATAAAATTCCTTTATCTTCCTCTGATTCCCTTAAGTGGCAAGAGATAAAAAAAGGAATTTCAGAGCTGGAAAAAAATTTAGACTTTTGTTTACAAAAATTACAACCCAATAATTCCTTATATATTGATATTTCTACAACTAAAAAGTTGTTAATGGCAGCAAGACAGTACAATGATTTACAATCTATAATTGATGCCTATAAAATTCTCCATGATCTAGAACACTTCTTTTTTTATCACAACAGAAATGAGGTTTATTATGGGGTAACTAAAACCCTATCTGGAGAAGTTAAATGGAAAAGTAAATATGTCAACTAAGGACCTAGCAGCTGAATCCAGTTGTTAGGGTTTTAATTTTTTTGGATTTAAGTAGGAATTTAATGAAAAATATAGAAATAAATATTTGTTTAAATTTTAAAACATGGGAGAGTTAAAGTGGCAAAGGTTTTAATTACTATTATAGGAACAGGAAATCCTATTAATAGATCTTATAAACCGGCATTGTATAAAATAGGGGATAAAGAATATGAAACAGAATTTATTGCCAAAGCTTTAGTACAACATTATCAAATAGACAAAATTTTTATGTTAGGAACAGCAAAATCGATGTGGGAAGAGGTTTATTTATCCTTTTCAAAGGAAGAAGATCAAGATAAAATGCTGTCACGGGCAGGAAAAATAGAAGAAAAAATAAAAAAAGGTGGATACGATAAATGTCTAATTGATGAAGGGGATCTGAAATTAATTAGCAATACCATTGAAGAGTATTTAGGGTATCAGGGATCAAAGTGTTATTTATTGAAGTATGGTTTAAATGACCAAGAGATTATGGAAAATTTCAATGTGTTTTTAGAAATAGAAAAAGAATTAAATGACGGTGACGAAATTTATTTGGATATTACCCATTCTTTTCGTTCACTAGCCATATTCCAATATATGATGATAAATTTCGCTGAAAATGTATCTAAAAAGGATATTAAAATTAAAGGAATTTTTTATGGCATGTTAGATGTATATGGTCAAATATTAAAAATTTTAAAAAAATTATACTACTATTAAAATAAATATATGTTATAATTATCTCATAAGGAGATGATTATAATGAAATCAAGGAAGTATTAGAATTATTGCAAATATCAAGACCTACTCTAACAAAATATGTAAAAGAAGGCTTAATAAAAGTAAGTGTTCTACCTAATGGTAGATATGATTATGACAAAGACAGTGTATATAAATTATTTAACAAATTTGCAAACTATCAAATAAGGCAAAAATTTTGTAAAGAAGGCAAATATATCTCTTATAATCAAATGGATAAACTATTAAAACAAGAAGGAATGGATAATGATTACAGAAATATGCC